>JAZDEB010000092.1:0-4799 GCA_043809165.1 Candidatus Liptonbacteria bacterium | reverse complement strand
CCAACTGGCGGCTCTCTGATTATAATCTGAAGCCCGTCGGCAGCGGACCTTACAAATTCGACACCTACAACAAAGAATCAACCGGCTTCATAAACGAATATCGGCTTAAGCCGAATAGGGCGCATGTGAATGCCGCGCCTTATATAGAAACTGTGCGTTTTGCGTTTTTCCCGGACGGGAATTCTTTGATTGAAGCATTCAATAAGGGTGCAATTGACGGAATTACCAGCCCGGACCTCAGTACTATTGCTAACGTTAAGAGGTCTTATCGCGAATACGCATTTCGTATCCCCAGCTATTACGCGGTATTCATGAACCAAAGCCAAAGCGTACCACTCCAGGATGCGGTGGTAAGACGGGCATTGGAACTAAGCGTTGACAGGGATCATTTAGTAAAGGACGTATTCGACGGACACGCACTGCCGGCTTACGGGCCTATTCCCGCGTCAAGCGGCTTTTCTACCGCGACGAGCAGTGCGCCTTCGCTCGATCGCGCTGCGCAGATGCTCGATAACGCCGGATGGAAAGCCGACAGTGACGGGATCCGCAAAAAAACAGTTAAGGGCGGCAGCATCCGCTTAGAACTCACACTTACCGTCCCGGAAATCCCCTTCTTCACTAAAACTGCGGACGACCTAAAGGATGCCTGGCAGAAATTGGGCGCGCAGGTAACAGTAAACCCGTTGCCGGCCGGCGATACGATGACCGAAACGATAAACACGCGCGGCTACCAAATGCTTTTATTCGGGAATGTGTTGAACCCCGACTTCGACCTGTACCCGTTCTGGAATTCCAAGGAACGGTTTTCGCCTGGACTTAATTTAGCTTTGTATAGTAATAAAACGGTTGACACTTTAACCAGCGACATTGAGCAGGAACAAAATAAAGACGTGCGGATTGACAAGCTGCACCAGGCCGAGCGGGCCATCGTTTCCGATAATCCAGCTGTATTCCTTTATTCTCCGGAATACATTTACCTGGCCTCCAAAGAAGTGCGCGGCATAGAGCCGCACCTCATAGCGGAGCCGTCCGACCGTTTCCTCGACTTGCCTCTATGGTACGTGAAGACCATGCGTGCGGTTGCAAAATAAGCTTGCGGTTGCAAAATAAAACCTGCCCTGATATTATTCGAGCACATCTTTCCTCCATTAGTAACATTTTCACCTGCCCAAACGTCGCGGTGACGGAACTGGCAGACGTACTGGCTTCAGGAGCCAGCGGTGGCAACACCATGGGAGTTCAAGTCTCCCCCGCGACACCAATAAAAATTAAATAGTGCGAACATAGAAATAAAATCAATTAAAAATAAATTATGGATAGGATAAGAACATATTCCCCTTCTTCGGAAGGCAGTGCTCCGCATCCCGTGCGGCCCGCTACACAACGGCCCGCCCCCATTAAGCGGACGTCTTCGCCACGCAGTAAGCCACAGCATTTGCGCATACCGTCCAGCCGGCCGTCGCAAACCGAATATGCACCGTTCAAGCCAGAATTAAGGCCGCGCACGGATTTGAAACCGAGGCCGGAGTTAAGGCCACATAAAACCGGCGGCGACAGGGGCGGCCATGGAACCGGCCCGAGCCAGGGCGGCCGAGGAGCAGGACATAAAGAGAGAGGCAGCGGCCATGGCCGCGATACGGGGCGCAGCCACGCCGGACGCGGAACGGCAAGCCGTATTGTTTCCCCTATTAATGCAACCGAAGAAAAGAAAATATCTCCGGTAGCCGCGGACGCACTTCGCTTCGTGCCGCTAGGCGGATTGGAAGAGATCGGCCGCAATTGTTCGTTTTTCGAATTCGGCGACGAGATCGTTGTTATCGATGTCGGTATCCAGTTCCCAGAAGAAGAAACTCCCGGCATAGATTACATCATCCCGAATGTTTCGTACCTCGAAGGTAAAAAAGAGAGCGTGCGAGGCCTCATACTTACCCACGGCCATTACGATCACATACACGCGCTTCCTTATCTTTTGGAAAAATTAGGCAACCCGATGATCTACACCGCCCCCTTAACCAAGGCGATTATTGAAAAGCGCTTGACGGAATTTCCAAACTTGCCGAAACCGCGCTTTCAAACTGTAAAAAACGGCGACAAGTTAAAAATTTCCGAACACTTCCACGCTGAATTCTTCGACATCGGCCACACTATTCCCGACGGCATAGGCGTGATACTAGATACACCAATCGGCAAGATGGTCAACTTCGGCGATTTCCGGCTGGAAACAGACGTAGACGGCAAGCCGCAGAATTTAGAAAATTTTGAACGGCTCGGCCACATGAATATACATTCCGTATTCGTGGACAGCACCAATGCCTGGCGCGAGGGCTTTTCCGTTTCGGAAAAAGTCGTCGAGCAAAATCTGGAGATGCTCTTCAAGGGCGCGAAAGGACGCATTATTGTAGCCACCTTCTCTTCGATGCTTACCCGTATCGGCGAAATCATAAAAATTGCTGCCAAGCTTGGGCGTAAAGTGGCGATAAACGGCCGATCAATGAAAGATAACGTGCAGATTGCGCAGACGCTCGGCTACCTGAAGCCGGAGAAGGGGCAGGTGATCCCGCTTGAAGAAGTAAACAAGTATAAAGATGAAAAAGTGATGATCCTCACTACCGGCGCACAGGGCGAATCGAATGCCGGTCTTATGAGAATAGTAAGCGGCGAGCATAAGTTGATTACTTTGAAGCGCAACGATACGGTAATTTTTTCTTCTTCGGTGGTACCGGGAAATGAGCGGAGCGTCCAATTCCTGCAAGACAACATTGCGCGGCAGGTGGACCAATTGTTCAATTCCAAACTATTGGACATCCACTCCAGCGGCCATGCATTCGCCGAAGACATTAAGCTGGTATTCAAGCTGGTAAAACCGAAATTCGTGGTGCCAATACACGGATACTATTATTTCCGCAAGTTCACCGCGAAGCTTGCCGAACAGTGCGGCATCCCCATAGAAAACGTAATCCTTATGGATAACGGCCAGGTTGCCGAAGTAAAACCCAACTCTTTCAAAGTTACCGACCAGACAGTGCCTGCGTATTATGTAATGGTAGATGGCCTCGGAGTCGGTGACGTTGAAGAAATCGTATTGCGCGACCGGCGCAACCTGGCGCAGGAAGGTATGGTCGTTATTATCGTAACAGTGGACCGCGAAAACGGCCGATTATTGAAAAACCCCGACATCATTTCCCGCGGATTCATCTACCTTAAAGAGAACCAGGAAATGCTCGAGGAAATCCGCAAGCGTATCCGCGGCCTAATCTCTCGCCTACCCTCCACGCAGGAGGCGGAACCGGATTACGTAAAGACGCTTATCCGCGACCAAATCAGCCAATTTCTGTACAATAAGACAAAACGCCGCCCTATGGTACTCCCCGTGGTAATTGAGATATAATTGCGAGCAACGTGGCGCGACATGCGCGCCACGGCAAATGATTACGATGCCTACAGGCAAAAAACCGATACTGGTTTCCGGGCTCCAACCCACCGGCCGATTGCATATTGGGAATTATTTGGGCGCCCTGAAGAATATGGTAGCTCTGCAAAATTCAGGGAAGTACGACTGTTTTTTCTTTATTGCCGACCTGCACTCTTTAACCGAAGAATTCGAGCCGAAGGTCAAACACAGACAAATTGTAAACCTGGCTGCCGATTATTTGGCCGTCGGATTGGACCCGAAAAAATCGGTAATATTTTTGCAATCGCAGGTTCCGGCACATAGCGAGCTCTCGTGGATATTTAACGCGATAGCACCACTCGGCGAGTTGTACCGCATGACCCAATTCAAGGATAAGTCCGAATCGCAGCGCCACAATGTAAACGCCGGCTTATTAACATATCCCCTTTTGATGGCCGCCGATATTCTTTTATATGACCCGAAGTTCGTGCCGGTCGGCGACGACCAGGTACAGCACCTGGAGCTCACCCGCACCATGGCCCGTAAATTCAATTCCCGCTTCGGACGGACGTTCACCGAACCGCAGCCTATTTTAACCAAGGCCTCACGAGTAATGAGCTTGGCTAGTCCGGAAAAGAAAATGTCCAAGTCAACGCCGGAGAGCTGCTTATTTATGGATGATTCCTCAACCGACATAAAGCGCAAAGTTATGCGCGCGGTAACCGATTCCGGGTCGGAAATAAAACACGATGTTTCCAAAAAGCCGGCAATCAGCAATTTATTGGAAATTTATTCGGGCATTACCTGCAAACCGATTTCGCGCCTGGAAAAAGAATTTGCCGGTAAACGGTATTCTGATTTTAAGGCATCTTTAGCCAAAGAGCTTGTTTCCCATCTGGACCCACTCAGGAAGCGGAAAAAAGGACTGCTTAAAAATCCAGGAGGGTTTAAAGCCATTCTTGAGGACGGGCGTATGTGCGCAGAGCGAATTGCCAACGCGAAAATTGCCGAGGTGAAGAAAAAGCTGGGGTTGGTGATTTAGTTCGCACTTGCGAACAACAGTTGTGCTTTACGATTTAGTAAGCCAAATTTCATTCTTGAGACGCTCGGATAATTTATAGCTATCCGCATGCGATAACACGCCAAGATATGACTGCATTGACCGTTCAAGAGCTGATTGACCAATAATACCTGCCTTGTACTCCCTAATGCGGTACGCGAGCTTCCGAAATATCCGCTGTTTCGTTTTAGTGCGAAGAAGCCGATGTTTTGGGAATAAAGTATAACCAAGAAAATCAATTCCAAAGAATCTATTCCCTCTCTGTCCTGAATTTTATCCGGCAGCAATCTTTGAAAAAGATATCTGCGCAAGACAAGAGCAAAGCAGTATCTCCTCAATACAACACTC
>JAZDEB010000091.1:0-6616 GCA_043809165.1 Candidatus Liptonbacteria bacterium | reverse complement strand
TCTGGAATTAGCCGGAATCAGCCTGGCCAGACGGAACGGCTATATAATACATATTACTTTATACCAAGTCAACGTGCGCCACCACGGCCTCACGGCCGGGACTTGTGGCGCCGTGGGTCAATGACGTGTAACGCGGAAATTTACTTAATCGAAAATCGAAATAAGATACGCGTCTATGTCGCGCTGCGGCAAATCATAAAAATATTTATTTTCGTCATGCAGCCGGATGGCCAAAGCCACGCCAACAAAACGCCAGTGCCATGGTTCGTACATATAGTAGGTGTTCTCTTTCGGATATGAGAGCACAAATCCAAAGCGATATGCATTATCGACAAGCCATTTATATGCCGGTTGGACGTCGAATTGCGTAGATAACCCGTGAAGTTTAGGGATTGTTAAATCAACCGCAGTCCCCAATTGGTGCTCCGAATATCCCTGGTCTGCGGAAAACTGGTTTGCGCCTGAGCCATATAGCATCTTATAGCCGGACTTAACTGCCGCCTGGTCGTAAAACGAACGATATGCGGAAATTATTTGCATGCCTGCATTCGAGCTACTGGCCTCGTTTAACATCCGCTCCAGAAACGAAAGCGCATCTCCGTGGAATTGCTGGCTCGCGCTAGCATCGTACAAATAATTTGCCGGGATTGCAGAGAGCTTGGCCGGCACATAGTTTTCGCTCAAAAAATAAATTTTTGAATATTTATTGAGAAGTTCTTTATCTGTTTCGCTTAATTTCTTTAGAGTGCCCACCGTGCCTGATATCTGTTGGATCTGTGATGCAAAAAGTGAGTTCTTTGCCTGCTCCGAAGTGAGTGCGTCGGAAAGCTGTTTGTTGTTCCCCTGTTCATTGGAAAGCGCGGCAGATAAATCGGCGTTATTTTGCTCCGCGCGGCGCAAGTTCGCTTCACTCAATCTCAAAGACAATTCTAAGCTGGCTACTTCTTTACGAAGCGCCTTGGTCTCACGGTAAAAATAATACAGACCCAATGAAGCGGCGATAAAGGCAGCTGCCACAATATAAACTATAGCTATGCGAGCCACTTTCGGTGAAACACCATTAATAACCACCGTGGCATTGTACCATGCTGGAATTAATAACCTGCGTTCAATGCCGAACGGGTGGCCGCATCAACAATTCCCGTCTGAGGCAAGCCGTGCATCGCCTGGTACCTGCGTACTGCCGATTCGGTCAAAGTCCAGTAGTATCCGGTAATCGGACCACTATATATACCGAGTGAAGTTAACCTGGTCTGCAATGCGGTAACTTCCGAGCCGGACGAACCCGGAGCTAGATAGCTATAGAAGGCGTATGTATATGCTCCGAGCACCTGGCCGTTATATCCAGTGCCACTATAGCCGTTGTATCCGTAGGTGCCGTTGTACCCATACAGAGAATTCGCCTGCGACTTCAATTGCGTAAGCATGGCTTCGAGCGCCTGGATTTGCGCATAGACATCGGAAGAGTTGCTGTAATTATACGGATAATTATTGTAACCGTTATATCCGTAATTGTATCCGTAGTTATAATTGTAATTATTGTTGTATCCGCTTACGTTTACTGAAAGCGTTCCGCAGCTGCTTGCGCTCGAAGAACAAACGGTAATCGATGAATAACCGTTAGTGCCATTCGCGGCAAGCCAAACAGAGGAACCGCTTATGCTCGCCTGGACCACATTCGGATTCGAATTACTGGAAATATAGTAACTTCCGTAGCCGCCGGAAATAGAAACCGTCATGCTTTGCCCGGAAGTAAGGTACACATTGTTCTGCCCGAAGTACACGGACGAATTGCCCGAGCCAACCGTAACATACAAATATGGGCAATTGGACGTGCCGCTCTGGTCACAGACCATTGCGCTGGTGTACCCAGAGTTATTTCCGGTTACCGTAACCTGGTTGCCGTAAACGGAGAAATTGGCTACCGTTTGGTTTTGTATATTAGAGATAAATATAGTTCCAACGGCGCCGTTTGCATAAATAACTGTCGACTGGCCGGAATTTAAGCTAATGTTTGTCTGGCTTAATTGGACAGCGGCAAAGCTAGCTCCAGGGAGTGCCAGAACCCCCAAAGCCACGGCTATTAAGATAAAATGTGACTTTTTCATAATGCCCACACTATACCACTTTTGACCCCCCGTGCAAGTACCCCAAAAAAACCCTCAAAGGAGTAGAATTATTGGTATGCAAAACAAATATATTGTGTATGTAATGATTGCAGTTGTAGTTATTGCCGGTGTAATGACCTTCGTTTTCAAAAAGCCGGCGTCTGCGCCGTCGCTCACTGCCGAAAACACGGTGTCCGGGCAAACAGAAATAACCAGTTCGCTAACCAACCTGCTCGGCCGCGGGATTGCCCAAAAATGTACATTTAACGAAACCAGTGGTGAAGTGCCGGTTGGTGGTACCGTTTATGTCGGCAACAATATGATGCGCGGAGATTTCAAGAGTACTATTTCCGGCTCAGAGGTGCAAAGCCATATAATCGCCAAGGACGGACGCGCTTATGTCTGGAGCGACTTGATAAACCAGGGAATTTCCATGGCTCTTGCCGGAGCGTCTTCGGGTACCGCTCCTTCTAATAATGAGTCGCAGGTCAGCTTGAACCAACCATATAAATATACTTGCAACGGATGGACTTATTCCGCAGAGCAATTTAACCTGCCCGAGAACGTAACGTTTACCGGCTTGCCGGCATAAGCAATTGTGTTCCAGTGGTGCGCATTTTGAACAACCGGCCGGAATTTATAAGCGGCAAAAAGTCCGTTGCAAAATTATAGAAGGCGGCGAATGCCGGCCCGGCCACGCCGGTTAAAACTAATGCGAAACCGAAAATATTCGATATCATCCAAAGGATCATATCCCACTTGATTACCGAGGAAGTATTTCTTCCGAGCAAAATCATTTCTGGAATTCTGTCCAGCTTGTCGGTAAGGATTACTACATCCGCGGCTTCCACGGCAATAGCCGAACCGCCGTTGCCCATGGCGATACCAACATTGGCGCGGCTTAAAGCCGGCGCATCATTAATGCCATCGCCAACCATGGCTACCGTACCGCGCTTGGACATGTCTTCGATGCGGCGCATCTTGTCTTCTGGCAGCATGGATGCCGCGTAAGTAATCCCGAGTTTACTGGCAATAATCGAAGCCGCTGCCTCGTTATCCCCGGTGAACATAATCGTTTCTTTAACGCCTACGTTTTTTATTTCACGTATGCTTTTTGCCGCCTCTTCGCGCGGTATGTCGGCCATCACTATTATTCCCGCAAATTTCCGGTTTATTAAAACCAGGGAAACCGTACCGCCGTATGCAGCGCGCTTGGCTGCAAGCTTTTCCTGCACTTTCGCATCCATCTTCATCTCTAAGTCGCCGTAAATACCTTCATTGCCGATTGCAATATCATCTTTATTGCTGCGCACCCAAATCCCACTGCCCTTGAATATTTTAACTTCGTCCGGATCGGGGACTTCCCCCACCCTGTTTTGTGCTTCCTTGAAGGTTGCACGGCTCACCGGATGGTCGGAAAATTTTTCTACAGTTCCCACCATGGTCCAAAATTTTTTTTCGGTGATGCCTTTTTCTATTTCAACTTCGCGCAGGGCAAAACTGCCGTATGTAAGCGTGCCGGTCTTATCCAGCACCAAGGTATCAATTTTCCCCAAGGCGCTGAGCCACTCTCCTCCTTTTATTATCACCCCCCTCTTTGCCGCATGGCCGATGGCCGCGGTAATAGCAAGAGGAATTGCAACAGCCATATCATCCGCACAAGCTACCAGGAAGAGAGCCGCAGCCATACGGATATCGTGAGTAATAAAATAGACCGCAACTCCACCCAAAATTATGATCGGAAGGAATATTGCGGCAAAGTGGTCCGCCATGCGCTCCGAGCGCGATTTGTTTTTCTGCGCTTCGCGGATCAATCCCGCCATTTGTTCCAGCGTAGAGTTCTCGCCAACATGCGTTGCCCGGAATTTAACTATTCCAGATTCCGATACGGTTCCGCTTATAACGCGGTCGCCTACTGTTTTTGTAACCGGTAGGGACTCTCCGGTGACCGATGACTCGTTCATTAGTGCGCTTCCGAAAATAACCGTGCCGTCGGCAGGAACGCGCTCTCCTTCTTTAACTAAAAGCACATCGTTTTCGCGTATTTCCGCAGCCGGAATTTCTTCCTCGGCTTCTCCGCGCATGCGCACGGCTTTTTCGGGTTTCAATTGCAAAAGTGCTTTGACTGCACTATGCGCACGCGAACTGGTGCGCCATTCCAAAAGATCGGCGAATGAGAGCATTAGTACGATAAATGCCGCAGAGCGCACTTCGTGCACAAAAAACGAAATAGCCAGGGCGAAAACATTGAATGTGTCAATACTTATGCGCCGTTTGAATAATGATTCCAATGCTTTCCAGGCGGTTGGGACAGCCCCTATTAATGAAATTACAAGTAGGGCTGGCGCGGCGCTTGGCACAATCAAGTCAGCAATGAGCCCGGCAAAAACCGCGACTATAACGACATATTCCCGATACGGCGAATTGAGATACTTCATTATTTCTTTAAGTGCCCGACCATAAGATCGCACATTCGCGGAAGGTCTATTTCGTGCTTCCAGCCCCAATCGGTCCTTGCCACCGAATCATCTATGGAATTCGGCCACGAATCGGCTATGGCCTGGCGGGCATCCGGTTCGTAAGTGACGGCAAGAGGAATGCGTTTGCTAATTTCTGCCGCAATTTCCTCCGGAGTAAAACTGATTGCCGCCAAATTGTATGAAGTACGCACGGTAAGGCGCGCGGGATCGGCGTCCATCAGTTCCAATGTTGCACGGATCGCATCGTCCATGTACATCATCGGGAGCATCGTGTCCGGTTTTAGATAACAAGTATATTTTCCGTCTTTAAGCGCAGCATAAAAAATTGCTACTGCATAATCGGTTGTGCCGCCGCCGGGATGCGTTTTGGCACTAATAATTCCCGGATAGCGGATACTTCTTATGTCCAAACCGTATTTAACATGATAATACTGGCAAAGTAATTCTCCGGCTGTTTTTGTTACGCCGTACATAGTAGTCGGTTCGAGAACGGTCCTTTGTGGAGTGTTGTCGTGCGGAGTGGTCGGTCCGAAGGTGGCGATGGAGCTTGGCCAGAATACTTTTAATTTATGTTTAACCGCCAAATCGAGTACTGATTTTAATCCGCCAATGTTCACCTGCCAGGTTAAAGCCGGATCCTGCTCTCCTTTGGCGGAAAGAAGCGAAACCAAATGGTATACGGTACCAATGTTGTAGTCCTGGATTATTTTTTCGAGCTTGGCCGTATCGCTCATTTCCAGCAATTCCCAAACGCCCTCGCGCACCGCTGGCAATTCCGGCCAGGCCAAAGCTACTGTAGAATCAATCCCGTATCGTGCCTGCAAGGCCGGAACAAGTTCGCTGCCGATTTGCCCGGCAGCTCCGATTATCAGTATTTTTTTGTCCATTATCGTTATTACTTTACTATTTCTTTATGTACGCCTTAACGGTCCAACCAGCTATAAGCAGGTAGAAGAATAGGCCGTATACGCAGGTAGAAACACCCAGCCGTCCTGCTATTAAACCGCTCTGCATTATTTCCAGTACAGCAAAACTTCCTGAAAATAATACTCCCAAGATCGATACCCCAAGCGTAATCCGCAATGCTTTAGGGTCGCTAATTTTTTTTGCTATCACCAAAACAGCCACCGCAAACATTAACAAGTACATGGCAAACCCGTACCAGCATGCCGGATAGCCGAGAAAATAAGGGCACGACTCGTTGAATGCGCAAGTTCCGGTAAACAGTTTTATTGCGCTCATGTATCCGGAAAACAAAAGCCCGGCGAACGTAAATATAAAAAGCGCCCGCTTCGGATATGTCATGTTTTAATTATATCCCAGAGCCATATAACAGGCCATTCCCACAAGTTGAGTAATACTTTATACTCTCTTTAAAGACGCTCTACATGCTAATAGACGACGTAACGATAAAAGTGCAGGCGGGCCATGGCGGGCGTGGTGCTGTAGCGTTCAATAAAAACCTGATGTCCCTGGGGCCGGCTGGCGGGAGTGGTGGGAGTGGTGGAAGTGTTTTATTCGAAGGCATTTCCGACTTAAACGGCTTGAACCATTTCCGTAACAGAAAAGAATGGCGGGCTCCAGGAGGCGAAGATGGCCGGCCGCAGTTCAGTGACGGCAAAGACGGAAATGAGCTAATGCTTAAAGTTCCGGTTGGCACCGTAATACACAATTTGGATACCGGCAAAGACCTAGAAATCATAAAAATCGGCGAGTGGCTGGTGGTTGCGGCAGGCGGCCACGGCGGCAAAGGCAATTTCCATTTTAAGTCGTCCAAGAATACCACCCCTAAACAATTCCAGCCCGGCTTGCCCGGAGAGTCATTTGTTATTCGCTTAGAATTGAAACTTATTGCCGACGTCGGCTTGGTCGGTTTTCCCAACGCCGGAAAATCGAAGTTATTGAACATACTCACTCGCGCGCAAAGCAAGGTGGCCAAGTACCCGTTCACCACGCTAGACCCGTACTGGGGCGCATATTATGAATTGAGAATCGCAGATATTCCGGGACTGAGTACCGGCGCATCTG
>JAZDEB010000090.1:0-2006 GCA_043809165.1 Candidatus Liptonbacteria bacterium | reverse complement strand
ACCCTAAGTGGGGATTTCGCTTTTAATCCCTTGCGCCATAAGGGTTTTTGAGTTCCGAATGGTTATTTATGTTTCAATGGTAATAATTCCGAGGATTGTTTGTATGGCGTAGGGTTCAACTATATGAGGCAGAGTATGGATTTTTACCAAACTGCCAATTGCGAGCTGTCTTACGAATTACTTTCCGCCACCAATTGCTACCAAACATTTTTCTCGCTTGAAGTGGGCGATTGCCGAGAATCATGGTTTTTGTACGATTGTATTGATTGCCACGACTGCTTTGCGTGCGTTAACTTGCGCCACGCACAATATTGCATTTTCAACGTGCAGTATGCCAAGGAAGAATATTTCGCGAAGATAAAAGAATTTAATACCGGATCGTATGCCGCGCTCGCCGAACTGGCCAGAGAATTTTTTAAATTCCGCCTGCGCTTTCCGCACAAATATATCCATGGCGACAGGAACGTAAATGTGGTTGGTGAATATGTTTACCGTTCGAAAAATGTAAGCCATTCGTACCAGGGCGTCGAAATGGAGAATTGTAAATATCTTCAGAATATGGCCGAGGACATAAAGGATTCTTACGACTACACCAATTGGGGCCTACACGTTGAATTAATGTACGAAGCCGTAAGTTGCGGGCAAAACTGCCGAAATACAAAATTCTGTTTTGATTGCTGGCCTGCTTGCCAGGATTTAGAGTATTGCATGGACTGCCACTCTTCATCGAACTGTTTTGGTTGCGTCGGGCTAAAGAAAGCCGAGTATTGTATTTTCAACAAACAGTATTCTAAAGAAGATTATTTTGCTTTGCGCGAAAAAATTATGGCGCACATGGAAGAAGCGCCGTACACCGATTCGTGCGGGCATGTTTATAAATATGGAGAATTTTTCCCGCCGGAATTTTCTCCTCTAGCCTACAACGAAACTATCGCCAACGACTATTTCCCGCTCACTAAAGAAGAGGCAGAAAAAGGCGGCTTTATGTGGCGCGATCCAGATCTAAAAGAATTTGAAACCACCATGTCTTCTACCGAGCTTCCGGATGATATAGCAAATGCAACCGAAGCTATTTTGAAAGAAATTATCCAATGCGCGCAGTGCAAGCGTGCATACAGGATAATCCTGCGCGAATTAGAATTTTATAAGCGCTTTAATATTCCTTTGCCGCGCCTATGCCACAATTGTCGTTATGTAGAGCGGATGAAAAACAGGAATCCGCTACAATGGTGGAAGCGTAAATGTGCCTGCGCCGGTACCGCGTCGGAAAATGGTGTGTATAAAAATAACACGGAGCATTTTCACGGCGCGGGTGAATGCTCCGCAGAATTCGAAACCTCATATTCTCCGGACCGTCCGGAAATTGTCTATTGCGAACAATGTTTTGATGCAGAGGTGGCCTAAAACAAAAACCGCATTGTAGCGGTTTTTGTTTTTGTAGCAATCGTGTTATTTAAGCAATTTAGCCAGCCGGGATTTAACGCGGCTGGCGGTATTCTTTTTAATTACGCCGGATTTCGCGGTCTTGTCCGCAATCTTATAGATTTCCGGAAGCATTTTCTGGGCTTCTTCGGTCTTCTTGGCGGCAACCAGCTTGCGATATTTCTTTATCGCTTCTTTAAGATGGACCTTCTTGGTCTTATTTTGGGACGCGCGCCTTGCGGACTGGCGCATCGCTTTCTTCGCTGATGCTGTGATTGGCATGTGTTTATGTGGGACTTAGCATACCAAAATTGCTAAAAAACGCAAGGTTTGCGGCCCCGTTGCCCGCATCACCGCAGGGAAGCTTAATGCGAGCTTCCCCCGATGGCACTTATTTCCTATACTATACGCATGATTCATACCCTCCGCGGAAAGGTGTTGGAGCGCAAGGAACATGCGCTGGTGCTGGAGGTGGGCGGAGTGGGGTTCAAGATAATGGCTCCGGAAAGCACAGTTAAAGAGTTTCCGGAGGGGAGCGAGGCAGAGCTTGCAACTCATCTTCATGTCCGCGAAGATGCGCTTGA
>JAZDEB010000089.1:0-10116 GCA_043809165.1 Candidatus Liptonbacteria bacterium | reverse complement strand
TCTTGCATGCAAAATCAATATGTCCTGCTACCGATCTCTTTGCCGTCCCGGTTGTGGAACATTATCGTCCCATGTTCCCGTTTCAACTTCTTGTTAAAATCGCTCACTCGCTCCAAATATGCCAGGAATGAAGTATGCAGTTCTTCGCCTGCCCGCTCTCCGGAAGCACCGGGGTGGATCCTGCTATACATTGCAAATACCGGAAGATAATACGACAGGTAGCCACGGGTGTTAATATCGTAGAAAAAATCCATTAGATATCCTACCGTGGGGCGTCCCAGTTGGTATCGCGGTATACAATCAAGCCAAACTTTTTTAGAAACAATCATGCTTTGGTCCGGAAAGACCAAGCCGGTTTTTAGCCAATAATCGAACCATTCCTGTTTTTGCGGAATATGCCCGCCCTTGAAGTTGCGGCTGGCAAGCAGGCTTAGGCGAAGCGCTGAGGAGCGGGAAAAAAGTTTTTGCAGCAAGAATTTCCTGCGCTGTGCACCGGCAAAAATCAAATCGTGCGCCACATTCAACCCTTTGCTTATAAGATTTTTAAGTCCGGTAAGCGGTCCTTGCTTTTCCATGAATTGCGAATACGAAATATGTGTTTCTTGGATCAACTTCCCATCCAATGTCATAGATTGGGCCAATCCCCATACCAGTGCCACCTCTGGATCTCGATCAAAAACCTCAATGCATGCCTTCAGCCAATCGCGGTCTAAAAACCCGTCCTGCCCGCACAAATTGGTGATATATTCCCCTTCCGCCAAATCGAACATCTTATCGAAAGCATGCCAGGATCCTTCGTCTTTTTCCGAATACACCCGGATGTTCGGGTGTTTCACCGCATAGCTTTTCGCTATTTCAACCGTGCGGTCTTTAGAGGCGCCGTCCATAATGATCATTTCCCAATCCTTGTACGATTGGGAGAGCACGCTTTGGATTGTTTCTCCGATATATTTCTCTACATTTATTACTGGAGTTAGTATCGATATACGCGGCTTGGCCATGGATATGTAGTTTCGTGTAGTTTCGGATTAGCTTATTTTATTTGCGTTCGGCATAAATAGTTCCGGTTGGCATATTGAACGAAACAGAATATCCCACGCTTTCTAAAAATTTCATAAATTCTGCCCGCGGTATAGATGTCAGTTCTTCATGCCACTCAATGGACATGGAGCGAATTTTCGGGAACAGTTCGCGGGGTGCGGTGGTAAGTATCGGCACTTCCCCGCCCTCGCAATCTATTTTCATAAAATCACACTGCGTTATGCCGTGCTTATCGAAAACATCCTTTAGGGTTACCGTATTTACAGCAATTGCGACCCCGTCTTCGGCATTTTCTTTCTTGTAGAGCGACCCGCCGCCGGACTCGTGCTTGCGCACGTATAGCGTTAGGGTGCCCGCAGTATCCGCAACCGCCGCTTGGGTTGGAGTAATACGGTTCTCAAAATGGTTCAACGCGATATTCTCTTTTAATAGCTCAAAATTTTTAGGCATCGGCTCGTAGCTAAACACCCGCACATTCCTGCCCCAGCTTGCTGCTTTTGCCGTGAACACACCGATGTGTCCCCCGATATCCACCACCGTTCCGTTCTCGCTCACAAACGATTTCAAGCGGTCATAAATTCCCAAATTCCACAGTTCGTTCAACACGCGCACATCGCTGGTGTTGGTATTTATCCGATAGTTCAAACCGTTGCGCAATTTAATGAGAATCGTGCGCTCCCCGAATGCGCCGAATCGTTCAAAAATATAAGTCCACCAGTTCTTATAAAAACGCACTGCGAAAATTGCTTCTTTAACAAGGCGAATAAGTTTTTTCATGATAAAAATGATGGTTCGAACGGCTGGTTGGGATATTCTTTTGTTTTCGCACAATAATCCAAAAGGGTAACAAGTTGCTTGTTAACATCTTCTATGCGCACTGCGTCTATACACGGTGCAATTTCGCCGGGCTTGATCTTGGCCGTACATTGCCAGTTGTCTGCCACACAAGATGTCTCTTTAAATACCCATACGTTTATGTCCCGATACCCGTAAAACGCCATGGAATTGGCGTATCCCCTTCCCACAATGCACAAGCTCGGTTTCCTTAAGGCAACTGCAGCGTGGACAGTGGAAGTATCGTTAGTGAGTACTATAAAACAATTTTTTATTAAGGCAAAGGATTGCTGGAGGGTGAGTATGCCGACAAAATCCTCAACCTTCTCTTTGTATGCGCGTTTGAATTCTTGCGCGAGATATTTCTGATGCTCTGCTCCGATTAACACCACCGGGATATGTTTTTCCGAAAATATTATTGAAACTTTGGCAAATCGTTCAACTGGCCAGTTGCGCCACGTAGCATTGGACCCAAGGTTTATGACCGCGTAATGGTTGACGGAAAGGCCACGTTCCGATAGTAAATTTTGTATCACACGCTCATCAGCCGGTCCGATAGAAAGACATGTAGCAAAATCATGCATAGTTTTGCCAGTGATTTGTTTAAAATAATAAATGTAATGTTCAATAACGCTTTTGAATGAAATGGATTTGAGCGCCGCTTGTTTATCCAAGCTGGGGACTATGCGGCTGAACTTCGGATAAAGTTTTTGTACGGAAAAATTCACGCCGTACGCCATATTCGCATCGTACGGCTCCCTGAATAGAATGCCCGCCCCTTCGTAACCTATCGTATATTCTGCTTGCAGCGAGACGGTGATCATTTTCCCGATTATTTCCACCGGAGAATGGTCCTGGTTGATTACCGTATGGAAACCTATGCGTCGCAAGTGGCTAACCAGCCGGAACCCGTAAAATGGGTTTGCAACGAAGCCCCGGTAATTAACATTTATAACTTCGTCCACGAATGGCTGTACAAATTTTTCAACTCCCAACCCGTCTTTCGCAAGAAGATAAATTTTCTTTCCAGGAAACGCGGCGCGATAATGCTGCAGTACGGAAGTAAACACGATTACGTCCCCAATTGATTGCAGGTATACAATAAGCAACCTTTTGTTCCAATCTTTTTTATTGGCGGATGCACCGAATAAAAAAAGCAAAAGCGCCCGGATGTTCCGGACTATGAATGTCTTATAAAAAAATTTTAGCCGGCTAACGACCACCCGTTTTATTGTTCTCATAATCGCGCAGGATAAGCGGGATTTCTTTTTCGGTTATTGCCGTAGTCCCCTCTTTACTGATCACAAACCCGGCTGCATGGTTTGCAAAATCGGCGGCAGCATAAAGATCTGCGCCCCCGGCAAGTGCAAGCGACATCGCTCCAACTACGGTGTCTCCAGCGCCGGTTACGTCGTATATTGTTACTGCGCGCGACGGGATGCGGCGGATTTTTTTCTTGGCGTTATCGAATATGGTAATGCCGCGCTCCCCTAAAGTAAGCACCACAGAGGCGGATAATTTTTTAGCTAAAGCGCCTGCCAGCTTGTCTGGATGCGCCAGACGATCGTGCTGATTAATCCCAATTATTTCGCACGCTTCTTTGAAGTTAGGGGTTATTGCAAAAATGGATTTGCAATAACCGGCATGGGTCGGTTTGATATCGGCAATAATTTTTCTTCCGCCGAACCTTTTGCGGAGCGCCGCTATTATGTTTTTAGTTAGACATCCCTTAACGTAATCAGAAACTACCACCAAATCCGGCACGGGCATTGCTTTTATGCAGGCAATTATCGCGTTCTCAATTTTCTTGGAAATACCGTGGACTGATTCCTTGTCTATCCTCAGTAACTGCATGCGTCGCGCAGTAACACGCAGCTTAACGGTCGTAGGACGACTGGGATCCACAACCAATCCGTCGGTTATACCCTGCAGAGCGCACAATTTGCGGATCACTGCCGCATCGCTGTCCTTGCCGACTATTCCAATGAGCGTAACTTTCCCACCCAAAGAAGCTATATTATTGGCCACATTAGCTGCCCCTCCCAATACATTATGCGTGGATTTCTGGAGAACAACGGGCACCGGTGCCTCCGGAGAAATGCGCTCCGCATCCCCTCTTATATATGAATCCAGCATAACATCGCCCAAAACTAGAATATGTTTATCCGGAAAACTTTTTATGATTTCTTTTACATCCATTGGTTTATGCATGGCCCAAAAGTTCACCGTCAACGAACTCGCTCCATAAGTGGATGATAAGTTCGTGCATTTCTTGTATGCGCGCCGTTTCCTCAGAAGGGACGACTATTGCGAGATCCGCCAAATCTTTTTTATCTTTTAAATCTTTCCCTTTTCCTCCGGTCATGACAACCACCGTCATCCCATTTTGTTTCGCTTGGCTGATTGCGCGAAGAATATTTTTTGATTGGCCACTCGTGGTAAACGCCACCAACACATCTCCTGCTTCGCCAAGCGCTTTCAATTGTCTGGCGAATACCTCGTCGTAACCATAATCGTTCGCCGTTGCGGTTAGGGTTGAGGTGTCGGCAGTAAGCGCCATGGCGCGGAGCGGTTTCCTGTCGTCTTTATATTTACACAGCCATTCCCCCGAAAGGTGTTGGCTGTCGGCGGCAGAACCGCCATTTCCGCAGGTAAACAAAGTTTTATCCGCCCTTACGGCGTTTAACAGGATTTTTGCACCTTCTTCAATATCGGGTATTAAGTTCCCAAGAACAGCATTAGCAACTGCCAAATGCCTTTGTAGCGATTGTGATATCATCGAAATTATAGGCGCAGTATATGACAAAAATAAGCCCTAGGCAACTTTGGACGCGCACCGCAAACGTGCTATAATCGTCGCCAATATGGGCAAGTTTTCCATCCTTAGGGAATTTATTTCGTTTTTAGCAGCCCGTAAAAAGTGGTGGATTTTGCCGGTGGTAGTTTTTTTGATTCTCCTCGGCATATTTATAGTAGCAGCACAGGGTTCGGTTCTGGCTCCATTTATTTACACCATTTTTTAGAGAATGAACATACTTGGAATCTCTGCCTTCTACCACGACAGCGCAGCTTGTCTTATCCGTGATGGCGAAATTATTGCTGCCGCGCAGGAAGAACGCTTCACCCGCAAAAAGCAGGATGAAAGGTTCCCGGTGCGTTCCGTAAAATATTGCCTGCAGGAAGCCAGCATATCGATAAACGATATTGATTTGGTTGCTTTCTACGACAAGCCGCTCTTGAAATTCGAGCGGCTTCTTGAAACTTATTTTGCTTACGCTCCGCACGGCATCCGCTCATTCATAATGGCCATGCACGTGTGGCTCAAAGAAAAATTGTGGATGCCGCAAGTGATATCGCGAGAGCTCGGATATAAAGGAAAGATAATTTTCCCGGAACACCACATGTCGCATGCCGCTTCGGCATTCTTCCCCTCGCCATACCGTTCCGCGGCAATTTTAACCGTTGATGGCGTAGGCGAATGGACGACAACGTCCATCGCTCATGGCAAGGACAATAAAATTACAATCCTAGAGGAAATGCACTTCCCGCATTCGCTCGGGCTACTCTATTCCGCCTTCACCTATTACACCGGATTCAAGGTAAATTCGGGAGAATATAAAGTGATGGGACTGGCGCCGTACGGCGAGCCGAAATACACCAAGCTGATTTTAGAAAAACTGATTGACTTGAAGGAAGACGGTTCCTTCAAGCTCAATATGGAATATTTCGATTATGCCGCCGGGCTCACCATGACCAACGAAAAATTTAACGTTCTTTTTGGCGGGAAGCCGCGCGTGCCGGAAACAAACCTGACCCAGCGCGAGCTTGATTTAGCCCGCTCGCTCCAGGAGGTTACGGAAATCGTGATTCTAAAACTAGCGCACCGCGCCAAAGAAATAACCGGCGAGAATTACCTTTGTTTGGCCGGAGGCGTTGCCCTAAATTGCGTTGCTAACGGTCGCATTCTCCGCGAGAATATTTTTAAGGACATTTGGATACAGCCCGCCGCCGGAGATGCCGGAGGAGCATTGGGCGCGGCGCTTTATACCTGGCACCAATATCTCGAGAAGCCGCGCGTCGTAAAAAATGGCACGGATTCACAGAAGGGTTCTTATCTCGGACCAGCCTTCGACAGAAACGATATCCGTAAATTTTTGGAGAGCATTAAAGCACCATTTCATTTCATCGAAAGCGATTCCGAATTGTACGAAAAGGTTTCCAGCATCCTCACAGAAGAAAAAATTGTTGGTTGGTTCCAAGGCCGCATGGAATTCGGCCCGCGGGCATTGGGTAATAGGTCCATCCTCGGCGATGCCCGTTCACCGGAAATGCAAAAGCAGATGAACCTGAAAATAAAATTTCGCGAAGGATTCCGCCCATTCGCCCCATCCGTGCTTATGAACCACGTATCCGAATATTTCGAGATAGACCGCCCATCCCCTTACATGCTCCTAACTGCCGATGTGCGCAAAGACAAGCGCCATCCGGTGCGCGCGGAAGATGAAGGTAAATGGGGTATAGAAAAATTGAATGTGCTCCGCTCGGTCATACCAGCAGTAACGCACGTTGATTATTCCGCACGATTGGAAACGGTACACCGTGATACCAACGAACGTTATTATGATTTAATAAATGCTTTCTATAAAAAGACGGGCTGCCCTGTTGTAGTAAATACGTCATTTAACGTACGCGGGGAACCAATTGTTTGCACTCCGGAAGACGCCTATCGCTGTTTCATGCGCACGCACATAGATGCATTGGTGCTGGGCAATTTCATACTGTATAAAAACGAACAGCCGGACGCCAAAGATCCTGGGAACTGGAAGCAGGAATTCCAGCTCGACTAACAATCCGTAAACAACCACATGTCTATTCTCAAAACAATTAAAATCGAGATTACCAACCTGGATACTTCAGTAAAAAAATTGAGGGGGTTTGGTTTTGTAATATCTGGCGCGCTGATATTTCTCGGAATCATTGTGATGATATTTAAAGACGCTTCCCCGATGTGGTGGTGGATCGTAGCAGCAGGAATCGCAGGCATAGGCGCTGTCGCCCCGATGTTTCTAAAACCATTTTATATATTATGGATGGCCGTGGCTATTGTAGTGGGCACGGTCATTTTCCGCATCTTCCTGTTATTATCATTCTATGCGCTAATCACACCATTGGGATTTTTCATGCGGATAGCGCGCGGAGATACGTTGGATGAAAAGATAGACCGCTCCGCAAAAAGCTACTGGCACAAACGAAACGGAGGGGTGGATCAGGGCAATGCAGAAAAATTATTTTAAGCTTGTATAAATCCTGAATTTAAGTAATATTCTTTCAGTTCTCGTGAAGAATCTTGAATTGGAGGAGGGCTAACCAATGACAGGGCTGATAGCCGATTTGGTGTGCGAAGCCACCGTTTCCGGAGGAACTCGTATCGCGGTGAAAACCGAACGGCCATGGCAACCGAAATTCGACTGCCCCAGCAAGGAAGGCAAGCGAGGCGACTGCCCATTCTGCTCGGAGAAGCTCGAGGACGAGCACTGCCTCGGACCGGGATGGAGGTCGTTCCGCAACACGATGACGGCCTTGAGCGTGGCGCGGCTCATCGCTCCCATAGCGTGCTGGACCGAGAGCAAGCTGCGCACCCTTGGCGGCCCCGAACTAATCGGGAGCGTCCTCAGTCACGCAATCCAGGAGATGGCGAGGGTTAAGCCGCTCCCGCCTTTGCCGGCATGGGTTTACGCCCAAGTCGGTTATGGCGCGGGGGTGAGCTTGGTCCATCCGCACTGGCACCTGATCGCACCTCCCGGCCGTCCGAACCACATGGAAACGCGCGACTGGCAACCGCTCTTCACGTCGGACCTGTTCGAAAGCGGCGTGACCGGCGTACTACCCGGACAGACCGTGATCCGCCCGAAAGACCGTTGGTGCGACATCGAGTCGCTCGCAAACCCCGACTACCTTTCGGAATTCGTCCGCGAGACCTACCGCGTGGTCGAGATCTTCAACTTGAAATTCAACTATCCCGACTACTGCCTAACCTTCGCCCTGAATAGCTCCGTAGAGTGGCACGCCCGCTACACGCCGATACTGGCCATGCAGGGCGCGATGCACTTCGGGGCATTGGACCACGGAACGGCATTCCCTCTCCCTTGGCCGCACCAAGCTACGGTCAAACACCTGCTCCACACATGAGAAGCTTCACAGCGACTCGCATTCGCCGCACCCACACAAACGGGTGCGGTTGCTTTTTATATCTTTACAATAATCCAGATAAAGCTATATACTCCCACACAGCCCCGGAACACCGCACGGTTTTCCGGACAAAACATCAGAAGAAAGGAAGGAGACGATGAGCTCCGGAGCAAGCAACGGAAACAACGATTTCGTTAGCAAGCTGCGGCAGCCCTCTCTCCTGCCGCGGGTAATGGACTATGTCCGGTGGCAGCAGACGCTGAGAAAAGCAGTGAGAGACGGGCGGCCGCTGCCTGACATGGCCACGCAAGGGCCGGTGTCGATCAACTTGGATCTCACGACCTCATGCAACTTCCGCTGTCCGCACTGCATCGACATCGACGTCTTGAACGGACCCACGCGGCACAACGCGGACGAGCTCGCAAGCTCGATCAAGAACCTCGCAGCGCGCGGCCTGAAATCAGCTATCTTGATCGGCGGCGGAGAACCGACCCTTTATCCGAAGTTCGGCGAAGTGGTTTCGCTCCTGAAGTCGCTCGGCCTTCAGGTAGCCGTCGTATCGAACGGCAGCCGCCTCGAGGTCGTCTACAACTCGTTCGACCAGTTCGCCGCCCACGACTGGGTACGATTCTCGCTCGACGCGGCGACGAACGGAACATTCCTAGAGATGCACCTGCCACGGAAGCCGATCACCCTCGACCAGATCTGCGGGTGGGTGCCCAAGCTGCGCGCGAAGAACCCCCTGCCGCTCATCGGCTTTTCGTTCGTCATCGCATGGCAGGGCGCACACCAACACAACGCGAACATCACCGAGAATATCCATGAAATCATTGGCGCAACCAAGCGCGCCCGCGATTTCGGTTTCAGCTACATTTCGCTGAAACCATTCCTCGTGCGCCAGCCAAACGGCGCGGAGGTCATGGATCCGAAAGCGATGGACCGCTTCCAGGCAACCATGAAACGCATCGACGACGCGATCGAGGAAGCCAAGTCCTACGAAACCGACTGCTTCAAGGTCGCGGTGAGCGTGAACCTCGCCGCGCTCGAAAGCGGTGCCTGGCGAAACTACACTCGCCAACCGCGCACTTGCCACAAGCAGGCCTTCCAACAGGTGCTCTCGCCACTCGGCCTGTTCAACTGTCCGGCCCATCGCGGTGTTGCAAAGGCGCGCATTGCAGACAAGGACGCCTATGCCACCAACGAAGCATGCGCGCAGACGCAGGCGCTCACCACGGAAATACTCAACCGATTTGACGCGTCCAAGGAATGCGCCGAGGTAACCTGCTTCTACAACAAGATGAACTGGTGGATCGAGAACACCATCGAGGGGCGGCTCGACCCGGAAACGCAGGAACTCCTTAGCGAACAGCACAACTACTACTTCTGATCCCTTCAAGTTCCCCATTGGCTTCGGCCAACCCCGTCGCCCGTGCGCACGTTCGCGCACGGGCGACATTTCATATATTATTAATAAAATTATGAACGTCCGGGATAAAATAAAACCACTTGGTGAAATTTCAAGAATTATACGCGAAGCCCAAAAAAGGGGCCTAAAAGTGGTAACCACCAACGGCTGCTTTGACCTTTTACATGCGGGACACGCTAGGAACCTAGTGCACGCAAAGTCGTTCGGGGATATGCTTGTCGTCGGAGTTAACTCCGACAAATCCGTCCGCTTTAATAAGGGTAGGTACCGGCCCATTATCGGAGAAAAAGAACGCGCAGAAATGTTAGCTGCTTTGGAAGCCGTAGATTATGTTTTCCTATTTTCAGAAAAACACGTTGGCAAATTAATAGAAAAACTAAAACCAGACATCCATGCCAAGGGTAAGGATTATAAGGCAAGCGAAATCATGGATCCTGTGGCGCGTAAAAAGTTAGGAATAAAGATCGCCCTCATCCCAATATCTAAGGGCAAATCAACGACCGGGCTGATACATAGGATCTGCGAGCTAGAAAGAAAGCGCACCAAGAAAGAGAATTAGTGTCTTCGGATTAATGCGCTACTTTTAGATATTCATCCTGTAATGTCTGCACTATCTCGCGTGCCAC
>JAZDEB010000088.1:0-2207 GCA_043809165.1 Candidatus Liptonbacteria bacterium | reverse complement strand
CCTGTAAGGAGAAAACACCTTAAATGAATACCGCAATTCCTTCAGCACGTTGTTTACGAGCTTGAGATCCCCTTTATCGCCGGATTCCTTCCCCAGCTTCACAATGGTCGTAAATATTTCACGCAATAAATATTCGGTTTTGGCGCAACCGGATGCCTTGGCAAGTTTATCTATCAGGCCGTCTATGGATTCATCGCCGATTTCATATTCTTTTTCTTTATGCGTCTTTTTCATGCCGTCATAACCGGGAACTCTTCAGTTGCGCTTTCTTCAAGAACCCGCCGATTGCGAAAGTAAGGCCAAAAACCAGTCCTACGCCGATTATTCCCGCCAATACCACGGCAAAGGATGTATTTCCCGCAAAAGGCGCCCTGTAATCGGGAAACATTGCCGGAATCTCAAATCCGCGGAATTCCGCAAACGATAATTTTCCCGCGACCCGCTCAAGTCCATCGGGAAAACTGCTTGCGAAGGGGCTCAAAAAAGCCGCGATAACCGCTAAAGACGAAGCCCATACGGCGAAATTACGTTCATTCTCCTTCCAGATATGACCGTAAGCATTTAATACAGCGAGGGCCGCAACAGTCAAGAATCCCTCTGCCAATCCGATCAAAGCATGTATAGAAAGCATGGCGGGCAAGACCTTGTTAAGGGCCGCCGCGCCGGATATGGCAACTTCTAAAGAGCAGGCAAATGCGCCCGCCAACACCGAAAGAAACGCGGCTATTCCTAATGACACCTTCCGGTTCAACCCAAACGCTGTCATGCGATTATGGATAAAGCCCGAAAATCCCGCGCCGATTAATGCCATGTTAAGTATATTGGCCCCCAGAGCGTTGATTCCGCCGTCTCCAAAAAAGAAAGCCTGAACAACCAAAACAATCGACATGGATAAAACCGCGGATGGTATTCCAAGAAGACCGACCCCAAGGATTGCGCCTACCAAATGCCCCGACGTCCCGTTCTGGATCGGATAGTTAAGCATCTGCAATGCAAAGATAAGGGCCGTTACTGCCGCGAAGCGCGCCTGCGAGGGTTTCTTTTCGCTCTTTAGCGCGAAATAAGCCGTGAGAGCGATACCGACCGCGGAAACCGCTATAGTAACCGGACACACCTTTCCATGCAACATCGTACTTGGTATATGCACATTTGCCTCCTTTTTTTATGATTCAATTGAAACGATGCGCAAATATCAATTATAGCCCGAATACGGGGATTATCAAGCAAAAAGCGTGCCCGTCATTTACGCCGCTGTCTTGCGAATAATGCCGATATACCATAACACCCCGCGGCAAAAAGAACGATTGTGGCCCCGGATGCCGTTCCCCAATAGTATGACGCTATTAACCCTGCGATGCCGGAAAGAACGCTTATAATTACCGCTGCCAACGTATATGAATGCATATTTCGCGCGAGGTTACGGCTGGCAGCCGCAGGCAAAATCAACAGCGAGCTTATAATTAAAATACCCACTAATCGTATCGAGACGATCACCACCAATGCCAGCAGTACGGTAAAACTTGTTTCCACGAGAAAGGTATTGACCCTGCGGCTGCGCGCCAAAGACGAATTAACGCTCGTAAGCACCATGGCGTTGCCCGCTGCATACCAATAGGCTAAAACAACCGCGGCCATTACTAAAAACCACGTTATCTGCCGCGGGCTGACTGCAAGAATATCGCCGATCAAATAACTTGTGTATCTAGCAAACCCGCCCTGCCTGCTCAAGATAACAATTCCCAAGGCGACTATAAACGCGAAAAATACCCCCAAAACAGTATCGGCGGAAGCCCTGGTAGCATCCTTTAACAGGTTTACGCAGACCGCTAAAACCACCGCCACGGCAATCATGGGAAGCGTCGGATCACGAAAACCCAAAAGCGCCCCTATTGCAATTCCGGTAAGAGCGGAATGGCCCAGCACATCGGTAAAAAAAACCATACGGTTATTTACTACCATCGTTCCTAAAATTGCAAACAACGGCGTAACGAGCAATACGGCCAAAAGCGCATTCTTCATAAAAACATAATGCGTCCAGCTAAACGGAAGCATGTCCAGCAACTTATACCAAGCTTCAGTGATCGCCATTTTTATCGCTCTCTTTTGACGTTAAGCTCGGCAGACGAGAAATATTCCACAGGGTTGGGCCAAACGCCTTTACTAACTTTTCATTTGAAAGCATTTCTTTGGGTTTTCCTTCTGCAATA
>JAZDEB010000087.1:0-3905 GCA_043809165.1 Candidatus Liptonbacteria bacterium | reverse complement strand
CAAAAGCATCGTTTACATAATAATCAGCCAGGTCCGCCAGCTGTCTTGCAAAAGCAATGCTGTTGGATTCTTCTCCGGAATGGAACCGCAGGTTCTCCAGTAAAAAAACCGACTTGGGAGCGCCGGCCATTATGGTTTCCTGGATTTTCCCGAATTCCAAATCGGCAATGAAATGCACCTGGTGCTTTATTAATTTCGATAACGCGAGAGTGTCTTTTTTTAAGCTGAGTTTTTTCTCCGCGCCTTCCGGACGCCCGCGGTGGCTCACAATTACAATCTTATTGGCATGCGCCAGCAAAAACTTAATAGTCGGGATCGTAGCGGCCATCCGCCATTCGTCCTTGGTGTTAAAATCGAGACGAACAAGGGCAGTGCCGGAAAGCAAGGCCTTTCGCGTCTTGCGAAGGTATTTGATCATTGGATTAATAATAGCACATAGAACGGACAGCAATAAAAAGAAGGTGGCTCGCGTGTGGGTGTCGCTATCTATTCTCTCAGTCTCCTAAATATCTCGTCTTCAACAATCCGCCTGTCCATGCCGTATTTAATCCTGGTATATTCCTTCATCTTTTCGGCCACGACTTTATTACCCTTGTTCCACGAACGGGTCTCGATCTTGATATTGAACGGCTTTGATGTCTCTCCATTTATCAGGATTTTCACATAAGCGTTCAGGTTATCTATGCCGATCAGGTCATTTTCATCGAAAGTCGGCTCGAATTGCTTTACTAAAAATTCTGCATCCTGTACGCCTACGCGGAAGACGATCTGCGAACCAACGTTCCCAAATACGGCATCGCGAATATTTTCCTGCAATTGCGCTATGAACTGGTGCGCCACAGTAAGGGTTAAACCGTACTTGCGCGCCTCGGACAAGATGGAGGCAATTGCGTCTGTAGTGAAATTCTGGAATTCATCAATATAAAGGTTGAAGTTGCGCCGCTTCGCGTGGTCGGCAATGTCCGCACGGGACAGTGCGGACATCAAAATCTTTCCAGTAAAGACCATACCGAGGAGACCGGCGTTAATATCGCCGATGCGGCCCTTCGAAAGGTTTATTAATAATATTTTCCCGCTGTCCATGGCGTCGCGGAAATTAAACGCCGATTTGGCCTGACCGATAATCGGCCGCACATAATCGTTTGAAATGAAGTTATTAAACTTGGAAGTGATGTACGGTGTCATGTTCGCGAGCGACGCTTCGCCTCCGGCCCTAACCGCTTCCTTCTCCCAGAAATCTATCACCACTGGATTGTGTATGCGGGAAACTTTGCGCCTACGATATTCGGTATCGGTGAAAATGCGCGGGACCTCAACCAGAGTGGCCGGCTCGTTTGGCATGTCTTCCATTAATAGCAACAATGCATTCCTCATGTACTGCTCAAACATCGGGCCCATCGTTTCCTGCGAGAACAACTTGTTAAAGATGCTCTGCATCTCGTTTACAATGAATGTCTTTTCCTCCGGGCGGTTATAGTTGTAATCGAGCATGTTAAGCCCCAGCGGACGCTCCAAATCGCTCGGATCAAAAACAATAAGGTCGTCCAAACGTTCGCGCGGAATATTGGCCAGAGCGCTTTCTACTAAATCTCCGTGCGGGTCTATTAGCGCCACACCGCGCCCTTTCTCTATGTCTTCTATCACCATATTCCCTAAGAGCGTAGATTTTCCTGCGCCGGTCTGCCCCACCATATACACATGGCGCTTGCGGTCTTCTTCGGTTATATACACATGCTTCCGTTGGCCACGGAATGTATTTTCCCCGATTAGAGTGCCTTCATTCGGCAGATTGGCCGGCGGCGGGGCTTCTTTGGACTTAAGCCATTTTACCCGCGGGGTATCGGTGCTGGAAATCGGGAAATGGTAAAAGCTGGCAATTTCCTCGCTTGAAACGGTCATGGCCGAGCCGCTGTCGAAAGTGCGATATATGAATTTTGTGATGATGCTCTCTGGATTGCGCGGTTTTACAATTTTAAATGCGTTGCGCTGTGGCGCAGCGAATTGCTCGAAGCCGGCAATAATCGCATCCAAAATGTCGTTCGCCTGGAACGGTGACGGCGCAGACGCAAGCAATCGCACGTTTACCTGGAATAACGGCTTACCGATTTTGGCATTCAACATCTTTACCGCTTCTTCATCAACAATGCGATCCCGTTTCTCTTCTTGCTCCGATTTGGGGTTCAGCAGGCGGCCGACGCCCGAAATAGAATGCGGCACGCCATGATGTAAAACGTTTTCCAACGATTCGCCTTTCTTTATCATCTCAATATAGCCATGAACATGCTTCTTTGATGATTTTGACGCCGGGCGCACTATCACCTGCATGGCCGCGCCCTCGCCGATTTCTCCTACTTTAGAAAACGCGCCAAGGATAGAAGAAAACGAGTCTGCTTCCAGTTCCTGGTATGTGCGGATCGGCAATGCGTAATCCTCTTTTTGGGCAAGGTAAACGGCGGCGGCGGCACCGCCCGGATTGAAAATATTGTAATCATCGCCCGCCTGCTCAACACTTGCCCCATTCCATATCCCCTGTACCTGCTTTGCAGCAACTTCCATTGATTTTCGCGGAACGCCGATATAAAAATGAATTTCTTCGCCGATGTGCGGGACGGCGATTTCCAGCACGAACGGATTCTTTAATGAGCCGAGGTTGCTTACCAGCTGTTCAAAGCGGTTTACTTCCGATTTGAATTCGCGAGCAGGGTCTCCGGACGTTTCCGCCCGCTTCGAAGTTTTTGGGATTTTGACGAGCAGTAATGAAAATTCCAGGGACTTTGCAAGTGAACGGTTGGAGAGGAACCCGAAAAGATAATATAGTCCTGCAGCCGCAAGCGCCACCCCTAATATTCCCGCTCCAATAATAAGTGTCATTATTTAACAATGCCGCGTTGTTTTAATATCTGGTACAATTTTCCGATCAGGGCATCATGGAATGCGTCACGGACGAACGGCGATGATTTTTTAGCTTCGCCGCTTGCTGCCAAAATTCCTTTATGGAACGCCAATTCAAGCAAGTATTCTATCTCCAGCTTGGTTTCAGCTGGCGCATTTGCAGCATAATCCGGCAGCGGATTTTGGATTACGTTTCCGGATGCTATGGCCGGTTGTGCGGGCGCCGATTTATTGTCGTCGTCATGGGTCATTGATTGGATGGCGTGGCGCACGATTTCGCGATCCCCCGCACCCTGCAATTCAGGACGCTCGCGGTGATCTTTAACTTCCTCGGCGAGACGGCGCACGTCAACTTCAAGCGCCTGTTCGATTTTTTCCACGTTTTGGTCCATGCGCTATAATTAAGTAATGCAAAAGAAAACTGCGTTACTCCTTTTGGGTAGTGTTTTAATTGTAGCAACATTCCTCCGTCTCTACCACTTCAAGAACTTGCCTCCGGGACTATATCCGGACGAAGCAGTGAATGCCACGAATGCCGTGCATGCTCTTACTACCGGCGACTACCGCGTATTTTATCCGGAGAACAACGGCCGCGAAGGACTGTTTATGAACATGCAGGCGTTAAGTTTAAAGTTCTTCGGCGTTTACGAGCCCTGGTCGCTCCGCTTTCCCAGCGCGATAATCGGTATTCTCACAGTGCTTGGAATTTTCTTATTGGGGCGCGAGTTATTTAATACGCAGGTTGGCCTATTCGCCTCGCTTTTTGCGGCAACCAGCTTTTGGCACATTACGTTTTCAAGAATCGGTTTCCGGGCTATTACTGCGCCTTTCTTTCTTGTTTTTGCAATAGCATTTTTATTAATGGCGATTAGGTGGGCCAAGGAACCTCGGCTGCGAAACTTTATGCCATATTTATTTGCCGTTTTGGGCGGACTATCGTTCGGCCTGGGTTTTTATAGCTACATCTCCTACCGTACTGCGCCGTTGCTTCTTATTCCTTTCTTGTTTTTCTT
>JAZDEB010000086.1:0-4005 GCA_043809165.1 Candidatus Liptonbacteria bacterium | reverse complement strand
GCCAAACCGCGCGAAGTTTTTCTTGACGGTGCCGGCGCGCCGCCGATGGAAGGTTTTGGGGCCGATTGATCAGTAAACCGATCGGCGGCGCGCCGAATTAAAAATATAAAAATATGAACCGCGAAGAACAATTCGATTTTGCCGCCTTCTTTACGGCGAAACTAAAGGAGCGCGGTTTGAGCCTGAAAAAATTGTCCGAGCTCTCCGGAATTTCCATGCAGGATTTGAAAAATCTGAGCGAAGGCGATTTTGAGAGTTTGCCGCCAGGACCATACTTGCGCGGCTATACGCAACGGTTGGCGAAAATTTTAGAATTTGATCCTGAGATATGGTGGCAGTATTTTGAAAATATCGGTGTCGTTAAAACCTCCGGCATGCATGATGAACTTCCCGTAAACAGGTTCGCCATCCCCCGGGCCAAACGCTATGGGTGGATTATCACCCTGGTTGTTGTCATATTGCTCTACGGCGGCCTGCGCTTTTCCAAGATAATGGGGCAACCGACCATAACTGTTTCCGATCCGTCAGACAGCCCGGCTAAGGTCGTGGATGCAAATATTGTGTTGCGCGGGACGCTTGATAACGGCGACCAGCTCACCGTAAACGGCGAAACGGTAACCGTAAGCGGCGAGCAGTGGTTTAAAGATATCTCACTGCAGCCCGGCTTAAACACCATAGAGATCCAGGCCTCCAAGCGCCTCGGGAAGCAAACCATCCTGGTTAGGCAAATCTTTTATGAGCCGCCAGCGGGTACGTCTACTATTACTCCGTTAATGATCCCCAGCTCGACCCCTACTTCAGGTCCGAATACGGCTTCAAGCACAAATTCTTCCTCTTCTTGATCGATTTTTGACCGTTTCTTGGACAGCCTTTGACCGATTTTTTACGACTTCTTAATCAGCCCTGTGATAGGGTACAATTACAACCATGATTAAAAGACCAAAAGAGGGCGATGATAAAAAGAAGGAACCAAAAGCGGGAAAGAGTGACCTTGATACCCTGCTCCACGATCTCCAGGAAAAGTTCGGAGAAGGAGCCATTATGAAGTTGGGTGAAACAGCAAAAGTGGACGTTGACGCCGTGCCAACCGGTTCATTTTCGCTGGATCTTGCATTGGGCGTAGGCGGCCTGCCGCGCGGGCGCATCGTAGAAATATTCGGCCCGGAATCCAGCGGTAAAACCACGCTGGCCTTAAATGTTGTGGCCCAGGCCCAGAAAAGAGGCGGTAAGGCGGCATTCATAGACGCTGAACACGCCATGGATCCGGATTATGCTGCACGCCTCGGTGTTAAGGTTAACGAATTATTGATTTCACAGCCGGACAACGGCGAAGACGCCCTGAACATTCTGGAAAGCTTGGTGCGATCAGACATGATTTCCGTTGTTGTAGTCGATTCCGTTGCGGCGCTAACTCCCAGAGCAGAAATAGAAGGAGAAATGGGTGCGCAATTCATCGGTTTGCAGGCGCGCATGATGTCGCAGGCGCTTCGCAAGCTCACTGCCATCGCTTCTAAAAGTCACACTTTAATAATATTCATAAACCAGATTCGCATGCAGGTGGGCGTATTCTTCGGCAACCCCGAAACAACTCCCGGCGGCAAGGCGCTTAAATTTTATTCTTCGGTACGCATAGATGTGCGCCGCATAGCACAAATCAAGAAAGGAGACGATGTTACCGGAAGCCGCGTGAAGGCCAAAGTGGTTAAGAATAAAGTAGCTCCCCCCTTCCGTATCGCGGAATTCGACATTATGTACGGAACCGGTATCTCTTATGAGGCAGACGTATTGAATGCTGCTATTCGCTATGGGATTGTTACAAAATCCGGTTCAAGTTATTCAATGGACGGCGAAAAACTTGGTACAGGTTTCGATACAGTACGCGCCAAGCTCATTGAAGATAAAGAACTATTGAAGACGTTAAAGAAGCGCGTTGAGGGAAAAGTGCACGCGAATGAAATGGCTTCGTATGTAGGTGGGGAAGTTGCTGGCTCTACTAAAGAATAAAAATCGGCGAAGGACGTTCTGGCATCGGGTTTTTACGCGCCATGCTGTTGATTAAAGTTTATCTAAAGATAAACTTTAATGCGGGAATTTATTGTAGATAACGGAATACTAGAAGTGAACTATTGCATCCTTCAGCCCTATATCACTGGTGCTTATAATGAAATACGTATTGAAAAACCATCCTGAATAGAGGGTCGTTGAACTACCGAATGAAAGCGCCCGCACCGGCTGGCCGCTGATCTGTGCATCGTGGAAATCGCCCGGTGGCGCGCCCGGGTCCGTGAGGAAGAATCCACGGAAATCACCGGGATTAGCTTCTATAGAAAGCGCCTTTTGCTGAAGAAGAATCGGGCTTTGCCCGTTTTTTAGCTTGAAAATGAAACCCGGATACGGTACGCCTTTTATTTTGTCTATAAATATCGTGTAATCCTGCACGAAATAATCGCGGAAGAATGACTGGTCCGAATTGCCAACGCCCATCAAGTTTGCAAAGTCGGCAAAAGACATTTGCACCGTATTTATTCCACTAGGAACGATTTCGAAAAAATTATCATTTGAGTACTGCTTCATGCCATCCTCAATGGTTCTTATTAACGTGGCATGGTCCGGCGGCAATCCGCCGTTTGCGTTTGCGAGATCAAGCTTTAACACTACCGGCGGGTTACTAAAATACGAAGCGTGGCCAAGGAATGTTGGCTGGGGCGTACTGTGCGGCGTAGTGCTGGTAGCAACAAGATTGTTCCCTGCCGTAACTGGAGGAGTAACCGCAGTATTATCGCCACCGCTGCCGAGAAACATCGGCACTAGATAATATCCGGCGAAGAAAAGTATTAGTGCGCCGAGCACGAAAATAAATCCCCAAACCATGTATTTGAATTTGTCGGATGCGGTTGCGGTTCCCGCCGCCACGCCCGCAGCTGCCGCGGACTTTTTCTCCCCAATTGTTACAGTTATACCTTCTATCCCATATGCCGCACCACTGGACGCCAGAAGAGCGAAATCCGATTCCATGGTACGTATAACAACCTCCAAGTTCCCCTCTGGTGCAGGAGGCGGCATTGTTTTGTCTTCAAGCTGTGCGCCATGTAAGGGCGCTGAATTCGGAATTTCCATCATCACTATTGTACCGCATCAAATGAACGAATAGAAACAAAACACAGGCATTGCGCCCGCAATGCCTGTGTTTTTATTATTCCTTCATTCGCTTCAGCGACAATCCGATGTGGCCGTCCGCATCCACGCGGATGATCTTTGCGCGCACGTGATCACCAACTTTAATCACGTCGCCCACAGATTTCACAAATTCATCTTTAAGCTCGGAGACATGGATCATACCGTCGCGCCCGCCGCCCAAATCCACGATCGCGCCGAAGTCCAAAAGCTTTATTACCGGACCTTCCACAATTTCGCCCACAGTGAATTCCTTGATCATCATGCGGATATCATTGGCCGCTTTTTCCGCTTTCTCCAAAACATTCGCAGCAATGAACACCGACCCGTCTTCTTCTATGTCTATTGTTTCCAGCTCGTAGGTTTTTATGAGGCCGTTAATCATCTTCCCGCCCGGGCCGATTACCATCCCGATCTTATCCGGGTTAATGGACAAGCGGATTATAACCGGAGCGTAAATAGAAAGCTTGGGACGCGGCGCATTGATTACTGTTTTCATGAAGCTTAAAATCTCCATGCGCGCAGTGCGGGCCTGCATTAATGTCTGCTTAATGATTTCCAGAGTTAAACCGTTTACCTTCACATCAAGCTGCACGGCATTCACTCCATCTACTGTACCAGCTACCTTAAAGTCCATGTCGCCGTAATGGTCTTCCGCGCCAGCCAAGTCGGTTAAAACCTTAAACTTGCTGGCATCATCATTCATCATCAAACCCATTGCGATACCCGCTACCGGTTTTTTGATCGGTACGCCGGCATCCATTAAGGACAAAGTCGATGCGCATACGGTAGCCATGGAAGACGAGCCGTTGGAAGACAAAATTTCGGAAA
>JAZDEB010000085.1:0-7548 GCA_043809165.1 Candidatus Liptonbacteria bacterium | reverse complement strand
CCGAAGATATGATGTCTATATTCAAATCATATTTTTAGTTTCCAGCCATAATAATTCTTAACCATGAAGATAATCTACACCGGCATACAAGCGGAAAACTACGATCCAAAGCGCAAATACAGCTTCGAGTACAATAATTTTTATCTGACACTTAAAGGAATGCCCGGTGTTTCGGTTATTGAATATCCGTTCGACCGGATTCTTGAAATCGGCAAAAAGCGTTTTAACGAAGAATTATTCGAGCTTGTTAAAAAGGAGGAGCCGGACATACTCTTCACTTTTATGTTTTCCGATGAATTGGATACGCGCACGCTTAACCGCATCCGCACCGAAACAAAAACAAAAACAGTGGCCTGGTTCGCCGACGACTACTGGCGCTTCTTTAATTATTCGCGGCATCATGCTCCGCATTTCAGCTATGCGGTTACCACGTACAACAAGGCAGTGGAGTGGTATCGTGCTGCGGGATATAACAATGCGATTTTGTCGCAGTGGGCCTGCAACACGCATGCATTTATGCCGCGCGAACTGCCGCAGGATATTGATGTGAGTTTTATCGGCCAGCGCAAACCGCAGCGCGCGAAAGTTATAGACACTTTGGCTAATCGCGGGGTGAAGGTGGAAGCGTACGGTTTCGGTTGGCCGAACGGCCGTGTGGCCCCTCACGAAATGCAAAATATTATTGGCCGCAGCAAGATAAACCTGAACTTAAACGTGCGCGGCGGATTGCTCTCGCCGGCGGTAATCGGGCGGTTGGTATTGAAGCGATCTTTAGACCGCCTAGTGCCGGATTTCCATATAATAGACAATATTCGAGCGTACCTGCATTTCCCGACACCACACATACATGCTAGACCGTTTGAGCTATCCGGCATGAAGGCATTCGTTATTTCCGGATATGCCTCCGGGATGGAGCAGTATTACGAAGATGACAAAGAGATGGTTTTTTACCGCGGAGCGGGCAGGCAGGGGATAGATGACTTAACCGATAAAATCCGTTACTATTTGTCTCATGACGCCGAGCGTGAATCTATCCGCGCGGCTGGGTATGCGCGGACTATTCGCGACCATACGTACGAAGAGCGGTTTAAGGAACTTTTCCGCGCTATGGGATTCTAAGTGTGGTAGAGTGGTTTGACTTGCGTAAATTACAAGAAGTCGGAGCAATCTGCAATATAAAGAAACAATAAAAATGTCTAAAGAATTAAAATTGCATTTAGGGTGCCAGGAGAAGTATTTGAATGGGTATGTGAATATCGATTTGCCGCCCTCCGAGCACACCGCACAAAAAGTTAAAGCCGATGTTTACGCGGATGTGCGTACGCTTTCCTATGAACCAGAAACGGTGGACGAAGTGCGCTCGCATCACATGTTGGAACATTTCTCCAGGCAGGAAGCGTTGGTACTTCTGGCACGTTGGCACAAATGGCTGAAGATGGGCGGGTCTATTTTTGTGGAGACACCGGATTTCGAAGAGTCTGCCAAAAAGTTTTTGGCAAGCAGCGTTGAAGGACAATTTCGTCTAGCCCGGCATATTTTTGGCTCGCACGAGGCATCTTGGGCATACCACAAGGACTATTGGTCTGAAGACAAATACAGGTACGTGCTCCGCTCGCTGGGCTACGGTGATTTTGAATTTGAGAAATATTCGAATAACCTCGAACAGAAAATCCCAAAGATGAAAGATAGCTTTATTTCCAAGAAAGAAAACTTACTCGGCAAACTTGGTAAATTCGGTTTCAATAACCTGCCGAACATAATTTGCCATGCCAAGAAGACCATCCGCGAAGTTGATTATGAAAAAGCAATCAGGAATATATTAAGCATGTCGCTCGTCGGCCGCGAGGAAAAAATTTTGGAGGTGTGGATGGAAGAAGTGAGGGGGAAGATATAGGGGAAAGTATGGTTTAGAGAGAAACGTAAACGATAGATAAAATTAAAATAAATGAGCGACTCGCCGCGAAATAACAATAAACCGCTGGTTTCGGTGATAATTCCGGCTTACAATGCCGAGCGGCTTGTGCTACAAACCGTGCAGTCGGCTTTGGGTCAGACATATCCGGCAGTTGAAATAGTAGTGGTAAACGACGGCTCTAAAGATAATACCGAAGGAGTTTTGAAGCCGTTCGCGGATGCCGGGAAGATAGTATGTATACGACAGGAGAACCAGGGCCAGGCGGCCGTGCGCAAAAACGGATTTCTCGCATCAAAAGGAAAGTACATTTCTTTTTTGGATGCGGACGACCTGATCCCGCCGGAAAAAATCGCCATCCAAACTGAATACATGGAAGCCAATCCCGATTGCGGAGTGTGTTATTCGGACATTTACCATTTTTGGCACCACGAGCCGTCGGTGATGCTAAAGAAAAAATTGGAATATCATTCAGGTTACATTTTCAACAAGCTTATTAAGAATAATGTAATCCAGGTGATGACCGCATTGATCCGCCGCGATGCACTCGAAAAATACGGCGTACCCGGCGCGGAATTCCGCCGCAGCGATGACTGGTATTTGTGGCTTAATCTTGCCTACAACGGCGTTAAATTCTGCTTTTTAGATAAGGTATTGGCTTTCCAGCGCCGCCAGCGCGAGGGGACGCTTTCCGACCAGCGCACATATTTTAAGGAAACAGCGGAAACAAATTTAAGGGTTTATGATCATTATTCAAAAATCTTGTCCGAAGAAGAAAAGAAAAAATACGACCTGCAGGGATTAATAAATTTTTGGTATTACCGCCTGGCTATTGGACATATCATCTTGGGGGATAGAGTTAGCGCAAAATCGGCTTTAGCACAATTTAAATCAAGCGGCGCCAAAGATCGCATAAAGAAATTATTTTTGAATACCATTATTACTATCGTGCCGGCGCGCTTATTGGGGAATCTAATCTTAATGGTAAGGGAATGGCGCAAGCGCAGTTCTTTTGAGATAGTTAAGCATCCGCAGGTTTTGCCGCCCGGCGTTTCCGTTTAGCTATGTCTGGACTAAAGCCAGGATAGGTTCTATGCTCAAAGCATGAAAAAATTGGTATTAATCACCGGTGGAGCAGGGTTTATTGGCTCGCACACCGCAGACGCATTGGCCGCAAAGGGTTATAAGATCCGCATCCTCGACAACCTGCAATCGGAAGTGCACGCCGGAAAGTGGCCACGCTATATACAAAATAAAGGATATGAGTTAATAAAAGGGGACGTCCGCGAAAAAAAGGACTGGGAGAAGGCGTTGAAAGGTGCAGAATACGTTTTGCATCTTGCCGCACACCAGGACCAGCGGTTGGATTTCAGCAAATTCTTTACCACCAACACAGTGAGCACAGCACTCTTATACGAGTGCATTGTAGAGAAAAATCTGCCTGTTAAAAAAATAGTACTGGCCAGTTCGCAATTCGTGTATGGCGATGGAGAATACCGTTGCGCGCACGGCTCGCGCCAAGCTTTTTATCCGGAGCTGCGCAGCTTGAAGCAGTTCAATAAAAAAGAATGGGATATTCTTTGCCCGCACGGCAAAAGGGCGATTCAGATTCCATTTAAAGAAGGCCAGAATGTAAATCCCACAAATTCGTACGGTTTATCCAAGCGCGCACTGGAAATTACCGCAATGCGCCTGGGGAAGACATATAATATTCCTTCAACTGTCTTCCGCTATTCGATCGTCCAGGGCTCGCGCCAGTCGCCGCGCAATATTTATTCCGGTGCACTTAGAATATTTGTGAGCCAGGCCCTGGCCGGATTGCCGATTACAGTATACGAAGACGGCATAGCCACGCGCGATTTCGTAAACGTACAAGATGTAGTTGCAGCAAACGTTCTTGCTCTCACCAGGAAAGCCACAAATTACCAAATTTATAATGTAGGCGGAGGCAAGGCACATACGGTTTTAGGGTTCGCCAAAGAAGTAAAAAAGATTACCGGTTCGAAGTCGCCGATTATCTTGGGCGGTTTCAGGAGGACCGATACCCGCCACGCGGTTTCCGACATAGCCAAGCTTAAGAGTGTTGGCTGGCGTCCGAGATTTACAATCCGCGATTCGATTGCCGATTACGCTGCCTGGTTTAGAAAAGAAGGATTCCTAAAAGAAATAGACCGTAAGGGTTTGATCAACCTCAAAAAGGGGACTACCAAATAATCTCCGTAGGCCGTGTTCCAACCGCAGCCGCGCAACGCGCGAGCCGGTCTTCGACCGGTTTTCTTTGACAACCCACGCCAGTCGTGGTTATAGTAGAAGCACTATGATTGTTGTTCGGGCGCCTTTGCGCATCAGTTTCGTCGGTGGCGGCACCGATATGGCCGATTTTTATACGCGCACGCCGGGGAGGACTATTGCCGCGACGATAGATAAATTTGTATACGTCGTGATTAACCGGACGCCCCTTATAGATAAAGTGTCCGCAAGATATTCCATAGTAGAAACCGCTGATCACCCCAGCGAACTTAAGCATACCCGCATAAAAGCGGCACTCCTTGATATGGGTATACATAAGAATATTGAAATTGCCACATTCGGTACGCTTCCCGCAAAAACGGGATTCGGTTCATCGGCCAGCTTCTCCGTAGATTTAATGAAGGGATTACATGCGTTCCAGGAAAAAAAGCTTGGACAGTGCGAAGCGGCGGAAGCGGCTAGCCGGCTTGATAACGAATTGGTGGGAGAAAAGCGGGGAAAACAGGATTATTACGCCGCTTCTTTCGGTGGTTTTAATGTGATGGAATTTAAGCTGGATCATAGCGTAAACATCGATCCGGTCCTCCTCGATTACAAAAATCTTGCCGCTCTTGAGAATCACCTCCTGGTATTTTTTGTAGGAATACATCACAAGGATTCCGCTGGCTCGGAGTCGGTACTGGGAGAAGATAAGAAATTCGAAATGCTGAAAACCCTCGCAGATGCGGTTTATGAATTTCGCGACCGCTTGCTGGCTAACGATTTCCGTGGGCTGGGCGCCATGTTGCACGATCTTCGGCTGAAAGAAAAGCAGCTGAACCATGAAGAGGGCGTGATCGATGAATTATACTCTACGGGAATGGGAAGCGGCGCATGGGGCGGAAAGTTTCTTAACCAAGGTGGCGGTTGTATTTTGTTCCTGGCGTCGCCGGAGAGGCATGAGGCCATCCGCTCGGCCATGCGCGAGATAGCGGCTAAAAACAATCTACAGGAATTTCGTGAGATACCGGTGCGCTTCGTGCAATCTGGCGCAGAGGTTTTATTCAATGGCGACTACCATCATTCGAATGCATTCTAGAAAAAATGGAAAAATACATTAACGATTTTATAAAGAACGCAGAAACGGCACTTAAGAATATCCCGGTAAAAGAAGTTGCCAAAGCCCTGAATATTATACAGGCAGCGTATGAGAGGGACGGGCGCATATATGTGTTCGGGAACGGCGGGTCTATGGCGATAGCAACCCATTGGGTGGGTGATTTCAATAAAACAGTATTCGACCATCACTTAGACGAACGTAGCCGCCGTTTCCAGGCAATCCGCTTGCCTTCTACTGAAGCAGAAATAACTGCATGGGCGAATGACGTTGGTTTTGACATGGTGTTTGCCGGCCCATTGAGCAACTATCTCCAGGATTCCGATGTAGTAATCGCAATTTCCAGCTCCGGCAATTCGGCAAATGTTATAAAAGCAGTAGAGCTGGCGAAGGAGAAAAAGGTACCGGTAATCGGACTTTCTGGTTTTGATGGCGGGAAGCTGAACGAGTTGGCTGATGCGAAGATATTAGTCCCGACCGAGAAGGGAAATTATTTTATCGTAGAAGGCATTCACGGAGTGATTTTGCACCTGGTCATTAAATATTTTAAAGATTATTTTAATCATTCGGTCGAAATGCGTCGGAAAAAGAATGACGCCAAGTAATGAAGACTGGTAAATTAAAAAACAATCTGGCGTTCGTAAAAGTCCCAATGCGCCTGGAATTTCTGGGCGGCAGTACGGATATTTCTTCTTTTTATACCCGCTACACCGGACATGTTTTAAACGCAGCGATCAATAAATATATATATGTACTCGTGCGTCGCATCGGTGAGCCGCGGGTTCGCCTTTGCCATGAAGAGATCGAAGACGTTAAACACAGCCACGAATTGGTGCATAACCGTACTCGTGCGGCATTGGCGGAGTATAAAATTAACCAAAACATAGAAATCGTTTCATTAACGGACATACCGGGCGGGTCTGGCTTGGGATCATCCAGTAGTTTTAGTGTTGCGATACTGCAGGCACTATCTGTTTTGGCAGGCAAGCCGGTCAGAAACGCACGCGAAGTTGCCGAGCAGGCCTGCCGTCTGGAAATTGACATATTGAAAGAGCCGATCGGCAAGCAGGACCAGTACGGTGCTGCGTTCGGCGGCATAAATCTTTTAACATTCAATAAAAATGGCTGGGTAGATAGAAAGCACATTGTGCTATCCAAGGAAGTAGAACGCGAATTTTATAAGCATTTTATAGTTTTCAATACTGGCAAAGGTCATTCTGCTTCCCGTATTCTTGGAGAACAAAAAAAGACCGCTAATGATAAATTCAAATATTTGAAACAGATGTCAGATTTAGTGCCGGATGCCACACGCGCACTGCAAAAAGGGGATTTGAAGCTATTCGCGGAATTTTTATATAAAGAATGGATGATTAAGAAGAATTTGACAGCCGAAGTTACCACTCCGCAGCTGGAGAAAATGTACAAGTTAGCCAGTAGCGCCGGTGCGTGGGGCGGGCGGGTGAGCGGCGCCGGCGGCGGCGGGTTCATGTTCCTCCTCGCTCCTCCGGGTAAGCATGCGGCAATAAAGAAAGCACTAAAAGATTATGCCATTGCCAACTTCAGGTTTACGGGAGAAGGAGCAAAAACTATTTTAATCAAATAAATTTCCATGTCTCAAATAAAACAAGCTGTAATTCTATCTGCCGGATTGGGTACGCGGTTGCGCTCGGTGGTTAAAGACATTCCCAAAGTCATGGCTCCGTTCGAGGGGAAGCCGATTTTGGAACATCATATCGAGCAGTTCAAAAAGCACGGCGTTACGGAATTTTTCATTAACCTCCATTATCTTCCGGATGTGATTACAAATTACTTCGGCGACGGTTCCAAGTGGGGAGTGCGTATGGATTATTTTCTTGAAACCCCCGATATTTTGGGGACTGCCGGCGGAATGAAAGATTTCGACGGAAAGCTGGATGAAAATTTCTTCCTTATGTACGGAGATATGTTCAGTTTGGTTGATTATAAAAAAATGGGCGAAGAATTTTTGCGCCGCTCCAAGCATGCCGCGATGGTCCTAATTGGCCCCACTGACCACCCCGCAGATTCGGATTTACTAGAGGCGGACACTGATATGCGGTTCAAGAAAATATGGCAGAAGCCGCATGCAGAAATGCCGGCAACCAATCTTTCCATGCTTGCCGCATATGTTTTCAACCGCCGCGCCCTTAGCTACATTCCGGAGCGCACATATTATGAAATTGACCACCAGCTTCTTCCGGACTTAATCTCAAAAGGAGAAATCGTTTCCGGGTATACATCCGACGATTATATTATGGATATCGGCACCCCC
>JAZDEB010000084.1:0-3252 GCA_043809165.1 Candidatus Liptonbacteria bacterium | reverse complement strand
GGCTCTTCTTCTGTTTTTTCCGACTCCTGGTCGCTGCCTGCGTCGTGTGATCCTGATTCCTCGCGGCGCTTGCGCCCGCTCCATTCTTCAACAACTTCCTGGATCACGACTGCAGCGGGAACTGAAATTATCATTCCCAATATCCCGCCTACTTCAAGGCCGATAAGCAAAGCGATAATGACTATAACCGGATGCAGGCCGGTGTTGCGACCGAAGAGAAGCGGTATAAATATGTGGTTTTCTATCTGGTGGATACCCAGGAATGCAATAAGGGTGTAAAGAGCCAGCGCCGGAGATGTGGTAAACGCTACCAATACGCCGATTGAACCAGAAATGATAGGCCCTATAAAGGGAACAATTTCTAAAACGGCGCTGACCGCAGCTATCAAAAAAGCATAGCGGACGCCGAGTATAAGCAGGATCACAAATACCAACGCACCAACTAGTGCACTCAGCAAAATCTGCGTGCGGAACCACGTACCCACGCGGCGCAGGGAGCGGCTATATATCCGGAGGACCACGGATTCCGCCGAACTGGGAAACACTGCGCGGATAAACCGCTCTACCCCATCGCGGCTTAAGCTAAGGTAAAACGAGCTTACGATTACCGAGAGTGCCAGCGCAAAGCTGCCGAAAATTCCGGCAACCGTCTGGAACGGCGATGAATTCCCGCCGAATAATTGCGCAGAAGCTTTTGCTAAAACAGAATTAAATGTTTCCGTTGTTTGCGTATTCAGGAATGATCCGATCCAGGTGGAATTGTCGGACCTCCCCAGATTTGTAAAGGCAGTATTAATATCTACTATGAATACAGGTATTACCGTATATACAAGGAATATCACGCCGACTACCGCTAAAAGGAAAATGGTTATTACACCGACAGTCCTTGGAATCCTGCGCCTCTCTAAAAAATTAACCATGAACTCCAGGCCGGATGAAATCACTATTGCTAGGAAAAGCCCCAGGAGAATATTGCGCCCCAAAAACATTATGGCCACTAAGAGGATGAAGAAAAACACCCTCCACAAGCTTGTCCAAGAAATGTCAATCGTATGCTTATCCATGAGAAAAATAACTACTTTTGGAGTAGCTTAACCTGAACCTTTTATAAAAGCAATATTTAAAGGGACAAAAGCTTTAAGAGCTCATCCTCTTTGTCATTCGGCCCTACCACCGCCAAATGCAGCTGGTCTTCCCTAAAAAGTGCAGCGGCCACGGCGCGAATTTCTTCCCTGGTTACTGCGTTGATTTGCGATATTACTTCTTCCGGGGCTTGCGGGTTCATGGTCAGCACCTCCTGCGAACCGAAATAGTTTGCCAGCTCATCCGATGTTTCCAGGCCCATTATAAAATTGCCGACCATATGGTCTTTGGCCTTCTGTAATTCCTGCGGAGGTACCAAAACAGTAGCAATCTGTTTCATTTCGTCCAGCGCCGAACGCAATACCGTGGCCATTTTTGAATGGTCTATTCCGGCAGAGACGGTGAAATTCCCATGGTCCAGCAAAAGGTCCGCATGCGAGCCAACGTAATATGCCGCACCTAATTCTTCGCGGATGCGCCGCCATAAGCGCGAACTCATTCCACCGCCTAAAATATTGCTAAGTACCTTAATGGACCTGCGCCGCTCGTCGCCGATCGGGAAAGCGCGCACTCCCAATACCAGGTGGGATTGCGCGGAATCTTTTTTGAATATTTTCACCGCCGGGCCCCTAGCCGAATCGTTGGTCTTGGGCTTTGAGACAACCGGCGCGTTCGGCAAACTGCCGAATAACGAGTTCACCTGGTCCAATGCTTTTTTCTCGTCAAAAGCACCGGCGATAACCACCACCGTTTTCGGCGCAACATAATGTATCCCTCTATATTTAACGAAGTCATCGCGAGTGAGTTTTCTTACTACTTCCTTAGTCCCTTCCGTCTTCCACCCGGCCGGCTGGTCGCCGTACAAAAGTTCGCCGAATATGCGGTGGGCGTAATCGGACGGGTTATCTTCATACATATTAATTTCTTCGATAATCACCCCGCGCTCTTTCTCGATTTCCGGAGCATCGAATACCGGGTTCAAATAAATATCGGAGATCAGGTCTATGATCTGCGGCAGCTTGTGGTTTTCGGCTTTGGCCCAATAGCCGGTAAATTCCTCGCCAGTGAATGCGTTGTAATCGGCGCCTAAAGCATCCAGCTCTTCGGCAATCATGTTGGCACGCGGGCGGTTAACTGTTCCCTTGAACATAAGATGTTCCAAAAAATGGGAAAGGCCGTTGGTTCCCTTTGTCTCGTATTCTGATCCGGCCTCCACCAGGACCAGGACCGTTGAGGCAAGAGATGCCGCGCGCGGAATTAGAAGAGTACGCAGCCCGTTGGGCAGCGTGATTTTTTGAATAGGTTGGGGCATAAGTTTATTTATGTACCGTTAGCCGTAAGGGTTGCTATATCGTCTTCGAACTGCGCTGCGCGGTCAATAACCGCCTCGCCGTAAGTCCACAGGAACCTCTTCCAGTTTGTGCCGGCATAATATCGTGCCGCAGCAGCACGGTCGCTGTCAATAGAGCCACCTGCACCGGCATCCTGGAGGTAAAGTGCCGTGGCTACGAAAGCATCTGAATTATTCCAGGGCGAAGCAGGATCGTGGCCCGTTATTTTCGATATCTTATCGCTATATATCATCCAGGTTGAAGGTATGAACTGTGCCGGTCCCATAGCCCCGCCATATATGCCGTCCTGGTTTGCACAGGAAACCATAACTGAATCCGGCGAGAGGCCCAAATCTGAAACTATCTGGAGGAATACTTTTTGGTTCGACGGGCTCATGGAACTTTGGTATGTGCATTTGCCAACGTTTTTCCCCAGGGCTGATTCGCGGTCAAGCACAGCAAGGATCAAGGCCGGGCGCACTCCGGTTGCTTGCGATGCGAATTTCGCATACTGGTAAGCATCACCGAAACTCATTTCGCCGCCGTCGAGTAATTGGAAGATTCGTTTCCTGATCTCGGCAGCGGTCGCTTTGGTTTGGCTAAGTAGTACCTGGTACTTGGCTTCCTGCCCCTGGGTAGCAGCAAGAATGTTCGCTTTCTGTTGTTTGGTGCTGTCTGTTTGGGCTTTTTGCGAGGCCTGATAGATGCGGATTGTCGAGGCATCGGCGCGAGCTAGTGCAAATTCCTGCTTCTGGTCCTGTAGCTGCGTTTGGAGCGTCTGGATCTGGGCGATAGTTTCGCGGATGTTCGTCTGCATCAGCGAAATATTATTAAGGTC
>JAZDEB010000083.1:0-6091 GCA_043809165.1 Candidatus Liptonbacteria bacterium | reverse complement strand
TTTGAGTGTCCACAAATTATGGGCAGGCCTCGACGCTGCTGCCCGTGGCCTTTAAAATGCTGGCAATTATAAGCGGGAATCCTTTCGCAAAAATTGCGATAACAATCCCGATAGCCGCATAAAAAATTGTTGACGTTGCCGAAGAAATTGTTTCCGCGTTTCCTTGGGAGGTTATGTATTTGAATGCCGCAACAAGCACAAAAATTATCCCGAATACCATGGCAAAAGTAAATATCCAATTACCTACTGTGCACAAAATATCTTTTATCTGGTTTAAGTTTAACCCCTCTCCACCCCCACTCTGGTTTACTTCTGCGTAAGCAATCCCCAACGTTAATTGAACACTCAAAAGTGCGGACGATGTTCCAAAAACCCTGTATGCAATTTTTTTCGTGCTATTCATAAGATTTGGTGGTTCACCCTAACAATTGCCGGATGATTACGACCACCGATTTAGCCAATAGAATTATAGCAAATCCAATGGCAGCATTGGTAATTATCTTTTTCCCCTCCTCCACATGCTCTTTATTCCCCTGTGCGGTCATAATTCTAAACCCACCAATAAGTACCATTATGCCGACTATCGGCGTTGCAACCATCAGCAACCCATTAGTTACTTTGTTTACGACGTTCGTAAGACTGTCTGTGCCCAAAGGATTGGGAAGGGTTATGCTCTGGGCGTAAGCCCTACTAACCGCATTAATCAATATAAGCGCGGCTGCATATATGCTCCACTTATTCATTGCGATTTTCTAAAGTATACCATTATTGGTTTGCCGCACAAAAACTGAGTGGGGAAAACTGCGCGGGCTTATCCGGGCCACGATATGCTGGCCCCACAATTACTGAAAGCTTGCAGGCATCCCCCTGCGAAAGCTTGAGTATCGTCATAAAATCTTTTTCGGCTTGCGGGCGGATTGCATCAACCGGATCCGCAGTGATCGCTACCCAAAAAGTACCGCTCGCAGGGTCGTAAGAAATAAAGTGGTCCGCGGTTGCCTTGAGAACAATGGATCCTTCTTCTCCCCGCTTGGCATCACGATAAAAATTAGGGATGGTTACGCTGCCAGCCGAAGTTTGCAAAACAATTGTATCGCCTGGAGGGATTTCTTCCGGCCTAAGTCCTTCCAGAGGAGGCAGGGCGAGCGGCGCACTTTGCTGGTTCTCTCCCGAAGTATTCACCGGATTATTTACGGCTTGCTCGCTCGAACGGGCCATCCACAGCCAAACAATAGCAACGATCAATAGTGCGAGAACCCCCAGGCTTATATAAGTATATTTCTTCCGCATTGTTGTGATTAGCACCTGCGCATATGTAAATGTCCGCCGGTTGAACGTGCAGATGGGTTGGATGAATATCCGCATGTATATTCATTTAATACAGTAAAACCGCACTTGTTGGCTGCATTCATTAATTTGTTCACCAAATCCGCACTGCATGCCCCGGAAGTACCGGTGAGCGCCACGTCTATCGCGCAACCATTATTATGGCCCGGGTCGCTGTGCGCGATAGTTGGAGGATACGCTTCAGTCACCCAAAACGGCGGATAACCGCTTTGGCCGGAGGTAATGCACATCAACCCTTGTACCACTCTTCGGTCCGCGGTGCAGCCGTCTTTACAAGTTAACTTTGCGTCAAAAATTTGTTCGCATCCTCCACGGCACCCGTTCAGTGCCGCATTATTATTGGGTGTCATGTCTACTGTAATTTGATCCAGTTTCGGCAGCCTCAGGTTCACCATACTAGGATTAATAATATTCAAAAGTATGTACGCTAAAAAAAGCAGAATTAGTCCCATAACCGCTTGTGTTATCTGGTCTTTGGCATCGCTCGCCAAACTGGTGTTCCCGCCGGACAAGCCGTACATGATTGCGCCATATACGATGGCACCGAACGCCAAAAGGCCGCCAGCGATAAGTGCGAAGTTGTATATGTCTAACACCAGCTGCCCTGGATCCGCTGTAGGCATATTAGGTTATGGCGTTGTAGCTGGCGGGGTAGTGCCGCTTTGCGGAGTAAGGTTTACTTTGAACGAATCTGGGATCGTGCAGTTCAATACTGACCAACTGGATTGGCCTTCGATAGTCGGATTCAATACCTTATAAATAACATTCACGATTAAAAATGCGCCGAGTCCCACGCCTAACCCAATCGCAGCTCCCTTGAAATACGCATTTGATTGGCTAACTTTTTCCGACGAGCCGCCAGATACCATGCGGATGAAGCCACCGACCATAATCATTATCGGGACAATTACATATATAAGAAAGGTGAGCGCGAAATAGATAATATTGCGGATAGTCATCAACAGGTCGCATAAGCTAAGGCACTGGGAAGTTGGCGCGCCGCTGCCGGTTGTCCCTTCGCCAGTCGTTGAGCCGCCACCAGTGGTTGGAGGCACTCCGGTGCACGATAAAAGCGGCCCCCAATAGCCGGTCGGGAAAATAGATGGGTCGCCGGCTTGCGCCATTGCAATCCACGGCACTACCGTCATGAATACTGCGGCCACCGCAACGAAAACCGAAAGTTTTTTCATTATTATTTCATTAATGAGGTGACCTTTTCCTGCGCTGCCCGGAGCGCGCGCGAAGAATCCAGGCGGCCGGAAAGCGTATCTTGTACGGCGGAATTGAACGCCGCATCTACCTGTACCGGATCCGCTTCATGCCACGTGCGTGCTATAAGCGCTTGTCTGGCATATACGCCTAGCTCCGGATCGTTTATGTTTTTGGCGATAGATGCGCGCAATGCCGGCGGATACCCGCTTAATTTCTGGTAAGCGTCCTGCGCTGCAGTATTCGTGGTTGCGAAGATAACAAAATCCCAGCCCCATCCGGGCGTTTTGCTTTGTTTGGAAACTGCCATTTCCTTATAACTTGCATATGTTACCTGTTTGCCGCCACCCTCCTGTACCGGAAATGCCGCGGCCGCAAAATTTATAAACGGGCTCTTCTTCTTTAGGGCAAGATAATCCGAATAATAACCGAACATCATTGCCGTTTTCTGGTTAGTCATTGCTTCGCGATCGGTGCCCAAACCGTCCGTCCAGGTGAAATAGGCGGACGTCGGGTCCGCGAAGCGGATATAAAAATTGAGCGCTTCCAGGCCGGAATCTGTTGCAAAACTTGCCGTGCTGAAAGTCGAGTCGGTCATGGCCACATTATTCTGGAGCATTAGAGAATAAATAATATCCGGTGCGCGGCTTATGGTTGATTGCGTGCCGCCAACCGCCGCTCCGGCCACCACTACCCGGCCATTCTCGTCCACTGATTTTAAACGCTGCACGTCGGCCTGAAAATCGCTCCAGTTTGCCGGCGGCACAACAATGCCGGCAGCATCCAGCATGTCCTTGTTATATATGAGAGAAAGAGTATCAATCCGTAACGGCAGCGCATAAATCATGCTGCTCGAGCCGCTTACCGAATCCTGTTCAACTACAGTCGGGAATAAACTGCGGAGTGTCGTAATGTTCATCTGCGTTGGATCCGCCGGAGCCAGCTTCTCAACGCTCTTTGGCAGGTCATGGTTCCCAATCACGAAAACATCGGGGCCATCGCCGCTTGCTAATGTATTCAATACCTTCGCATCGTACCCGCTCTCCGAAATACTTTGGTATGTAATCGTCACGTTCGGACGCATTGCCTGGTACTGCTGCAATATCGGATCGAAGTAGCTTGACAAGTCCGTGCCCCAAACCTTCAATGTGATTTCCGGCGGCGCGCTGGCGGATTTTAAGTTGGAGTTTAATATCCAATACCCGAGAGCTAAGAGCACCATTCCCCCAATGATGATACCAATTTGCCTGGGCGTAAGTTTCATTTGTTAGATAATTACCACTCCCGCAAGGCGATCGCCCGAACGGAGGTTCATTATTTTTACCCCTTGGGCTGCTCGGCCGGTGTGGCGCACGCTCGAGAGTTCCGTGCGGATCACCTGTCCCTTTGCGGAAAGCGCAAGAAGTTCGGTTTCCGCGCCGATTATCTCGGCGCCGATCAAAGGCCCTGTTTTTGCAGTAATGTTCGCCGTCCTTATCCCAGACCCGCCGCGGTTCTGCAGCTTGTATTCTTTAAGCGAGGTCTGCTTGGCAAAACCGTTGGTCATTACTACAAGGAGCGATCTCTCCGTTCCCTTGTCCTTCTGCTCTTCAACTGTAATTATACCAAACCCAGCCACGCGGTCATCTTTCTTAAGGCGAATACCGCGGATGCCGGCGGCATTCCTGCCCATCGGGCGCACCTGTGATTCCTTGAACCTTATTGATTGCCCTTTGGCGGTAGTAATAACAATTTCGTCTTTGCCGCGGGAAAGTTTCACGCCGATCAATGCGTCGCCTTTCTTTAAGGCGATGGCGATAATGCCGGTACGGCGGATATTTTTGAAATCAGCGAGCGCGGTTTTCTTAACCACGCCTTCATGGGTAACCATAATTAAATTGGCATCCCTGTTCTGGTCTTCCTTGGGACCGGTGTCTTCATAAGCCACGATTGCGCTGATAGTTTCCTCGGATGGCAGCTCCAGGAAATTGTGTATTGCACGGCCCTTGGAAGTGCGGCTGGCTGCAGGAATTTCGTATACCTTGGTTTGGAATACGCGGCCCTTATTGGTGAAGAACAAAATATTATCGTGCGTTCCGGCGCTCACGAAATGCGTAAGGAAGTCCTCTTCGGCCACATCCGAACCGATTAACCCGCGCCCGCCGCGGCGCTGGCTCTGGAAAGTATCCGGCGGCAAGCGCTTAACATATCCTCCTGCGGACAAAGTAATTACTGTTTCTTCCTTGGGGATAAGGTCTTCATCGCTCACCTGCTCCACTCCGCCGGATACAACTTTAGTTTTGCGGTCATCGCCGTATTTTTTGCTGAGCTCCCGGGCTTCGTCTTTTATTATCCCTAAAATCCTTGATGAGTTCTTTAAAATTAATTGAAGTTCTTTTATGAGCGCGCGCTTTTCTTTTAATTCGTCTTCCACCTTCTGCCGCTCAAGCGCCGCCAGGGCCTGTAGGCGCATTTCCAAAATTGCCGTTGCTTGCAGTGCCGAAAACTTGAATTGCTTCATCAAATTTTCGTGCGCGTCTTCTTTGCCCCTGGACTTCTTGATGGTGGCGATTACTTTATCAATAACGTCCAACGCTTTCACCAGCCCTTCCAAAATATGCGCGCGCTCTTCGGCTTTCTTTAAGTCGAACTCAGTGCGGCGGCGAATCACCACCTTGCGGTGCTCCACATATTCCACAAGCACGTCCTTGAGCGAAAGGAGTTGCGGCTGTATGCCACCCTTTATCAGGGCAATCATATTCAAGTGGAAATCCTTCTGCAGGTCGGTGTATTTGAAAAGCAGGTTTAGGATGCGCTGCGGGGCAACGTCGCTCTTCAGCTCAATTACAATGCGCATGCCTTCGCGGTCCGACTCGTCGCGGATGTCTTTAATGCCTTCTATCTTCTTATCCTGCACCAATTCGGCAATCTTTTTTATCATCTCCGCTTTGTTCACCTGGTACGGGATTTCCGAAACAATAATGTCGAACTGGCGGTTCTTGCGTTCGCTTATATCCGTTTTGGCGCGGGTCATAATCGCACCGCGGCCGGAGATATACGCCTGTTTTATGGCTTTCTTGTCATAAATAATGCCGCCGGTCGGAAAATCCGGGCCTTTAACAAAATCCAAAAGGTCTTCATTGGTTGCTTCCGGGTTATCTACTAAGTGCAGTATCGCATCTACTATCTCTCGCAAATTGTGCGGTGGGATAGATGTAGCCATACCGACAGCGATGCCGACCGTTCCATTCAGGAGCAAGTTCGGCAGTTTGGCCGGCAACACCTTCGGTTCATTGCGCGTTGCATCATAATTCGGGAGCCAATCTACCGTTTCCTTATCTATATCGATGAGCATCTCGTCGGCGATGCGCGACAGGCGTGCTTCCGTATAACGCATTGCCGCCGCACTGTCGCCGTCAATCGATCCAAAATTTCCCTGGCCTTGTATGAGCGGATACCTCAAAGAGAAATCCTGGGCCATGCGCACTAATGCGTCATAAATCGAACTGTCTCCGTGCGGATGGTATTTACCCATTACCTCACCGACGGTGTTGGC
>JAZDEB010000082.1:0-3539 GCA_043809165.1 Candidatus Liptonbacteria bacterium | reverse complement strand
ACCGGTATACTACTCCCCGTAAACTGCTCCAGATTACTCTATCGCGTTAGTTTAGTAAAGCGGGTTGGCGGCGCGGGCGGATGCTTCGGTTTTGGCGAATTGGTAATTTTTGATTCCATGTTATCCATCTGTTTTCGCATTACCCTAATCTCTTCCAAAATACGGGCAATTGCGCCGGTTTCGGTGCGCACTTCTACTTCTGTTTTTTCCGTTAATTTCTTCTCGCCGCGCAAGCCGGAAATAATTATTTCGTTACCAATAAAGTTGGTTACTAACAAGCCGGTCATGAGAAGCATGGTTGCCCCGGCCATCAGGCAAAGCGGACCGTCCCACGGGCTGATGAAAAAATTAATGCTGCCTACTCCCCTGCTTATTTCACTAGGCGCCCAGAACCATCCAGAAACCAAATCAGCCGTAACCCACACGCCGCGCCAGAAAAGCACGGCGCCCACGCCGCCCACAAACCCGTATATGATCGGGTAGTGGCTTAGCCATCCACGCACGCTATCTTCCAATTTATCGAAGAAACGTATTATACGCATTACTTTACATAATATTTCTTTTTCATCTCTTCTTCAATATCGCCCTCCAGCTCGTCTTTTTTATCGCGGGCTTTCTTGGCAAGCTTTGCAAGCTCCGCGTCCGTAAGTGAGCTCACCTCCTTCGCGCGTTTCTCTAAATACTCCTTAGTATTTCGTGCAGGATTGTCCAGTACGTCCTCGAGTAATATACCCAAAATTTGGCCGATTCTCGGACCGGGCGGGATGTCTAACAGCTTCATAATATCTTCACCGTTTAACGCCAGCATCTTGGGCGAAAGCGGATCGTTTTTAACTTTTTCTATCATAAAAAGCAGATGGCGCAATTTGTACGGCACCGCCTTGGGCACGCCCGAGCCGATGCGATCCCCTTCCCGCACCTTCAAAAGGTCTGGGATATTTTCCGGTCCCACGCGGCGTACAAACCTGCGCACGCCGGTATCGCTTACGTCGCCCACGTTGTAATAGAACATGTGGTAGCGTACCAGATGAACTGCAAGCTCTATAATGTCGTTCGAATAATGCAGGCGTTCCAAAATTTTGCGTGTCATTCTTGCCCCGACTACTTCGTGGCCATGGAAAGTGGCATTCGGCCCGTCGCCACCCTTAGTGCGCGGCTTCCCTACGTCGTGCAAAAGCGTTGCCAAGCGCACCGTAAGCGAAGCATCCTCTTTGGCTACATAATCCAAAGACCGCAAACTGTGTTCGTACACAGTATAGACATGGTGCTTGTTCTGGGTTGCGCCTATTCCCTCGCACAGCTCCGGAATAATGTAAGCCATCAATCCGGTATTCTCGAGGAGGTCAACCCCCTCCGTTGCCCGCTTGGTCATTATTATTTTCGTGAATTCGTCGCGGATCCTTTCCACTGCAACATCTTTAAGAAGCTTTGATAATTTCTTTATAGCCACGAAGGCGTCTTGATCGATTTTAAATCCGAGCTCCACCGAAAAGCGCACCGCGCGCATCAAGCGCAGCGCATCCTCGGAAAAACGCTCATCCGGATCGTGCACAGTACGTAAAACTCTCTTTTCCAGGTCGGCTGCGCCGCCGAAAGGATCTACCATTCCACTATCTGCACTCATCGCAATGGCGTTTATAGTGAAATCGCGCCGCGACAAATCCTCTTCTATTGTCTTGGCAAAACGTACTTCATCCGGATGGCGCTTGTCGGTATACCTCCCCTCTATGCGGAATGTAGTTACCTCCACCACTTTAAGCGAAAGGTCTTCGCTGTCCGTTTTTACTCCAACGGTGCCGAAATTATTTTCATATACGTTCTCTGGAAATATTTTTTGTATTTCTTCCGGAGTGGCGTCGGTAGCCACATCCCAATCTTTGGGTGTGCGGCCAAGCAAAATATCGCGGACGCAGCCGCCCACCAAATACGCCTTGTGCCCTTCTTTTTCTAACAACCCCAGTATGGCGCGAACTTCTTTGGGGACCTGTATTTCCATGATTGAGTATAAAATCCCGACTATCTTACTTCGGCCCCTATTTTTCCCTTGAGGTCACGCACTATCTTTTCGAACTCTTTATTAACCTCATGGTCGGTTAAAGTACGGTCCTCCGCCTGGAATACAACGCGGAAAGTCAAGCTTTGCTTACCGCCCAGTTTTTCGTCCGTGTATTCGTCGAGCAGGTCTGCATCTGCAACATGGTTCGCCCCGGCTCCCTGGATAATTTCCAAAACCCTACCTATCCGAACACCTTCTTTGCACAACAGTGAAATATCGCGCACAACCGCCGGGAATTTCGGCAACGGCTTGAACTCGTGCTCTGCACTCACCAATTTTAATACGTGGTCCAGATCCAGCTCCATCAGTGCACCCTCCCATTCTTTCTTGAACGAACGCGGCTCAAGATATCCTACAATCTCTTCGTCCGCTTCTATATATAAGCGTTCGCCCCGTTCCACCGTAGAGATATCTGTAATGCCGAATGAAGACAATAAATCGCTGGCGATACCCTTGAGCTCCGAGAAATATGGTACCTTTTTGCGAGCCAAAACAACGCCGAGATGAAGGGTTTCTTTAGCATTTAAATCTCCTTTCTTCCCTGTCGGTTCGGAAACAAATACTTTGCCGATTTCGAAAAGGCGGGCATCTTCATAAAAACGGCCATTGGCTTGCGCCGCTTCAATGAGTCCGGGATAAAGCGATGGCCTTAAGCATTCCTGCTCCACGCTCATCGGATTTTCTAAATCAATCGTCTTCCTGCCCGCAGGATAATCCTGCTTGGTTGATTCTTCGGCTGCGGCGTGCGGAATAAACGAATGCAGGTACGCTTCGCTCAACTGTGCACGCACCAGAAACTCGCGGACGCGCGATTTCAATATAACCGTATCTTCTTCGTGCGCTTCGCCCAATGCCACATACGGCGGCTGCGGTTTTAGCGTGTCGTATCCCTTTACGCGCGCGGCTTCCTCTATCAGGTCTTCCGGGATGCTTACGTCGTTCCGCCATGCCGGAATGCGAACAGAAATAGTTTCGCTGCTTGCATTCTTTTTTGCTGCCGGACGCACCTCGAAACCCAAACGTTCAAAATATTCTTTGGCTTCTTTTATGGTGATTTCACCGCCAATCAGTTTTGCATATTTTTGCGTCGAGAATTCCATCACTTCGTCGCCCGCAGGATGCGGATACACTGTTACGCCGTCTTTTAGTACCGCGCCCATTTCTTTTAACAGTTCCGTGGCACGATCCAAGCCCAAATCCACCAATGCAGGGCTAATGTCGTGCCCAAAGCGTGCTGATGCGTCGGTAGAAAGCTTTAATTTACGCGATGTTTTTTGGATACCTACCCAGCTGAAATTGGCCGCTTCAACAATTATCGCTTTGGTCTTTGCTGTTACGCCCGATTCCCTGCCGCCTTTTATGCCGGCAATCGCAATCGGGTCCTTGCTGTCCGCAATCGTGAGCACGCTCGGATCCAGTTCCAATTTTTGGTCGTCTAACGTTATGATTGTTTCCCCTTTCCGCGCCTTGCGCACGATAATTT
>JAZDEB010000081.1:0-4145 GCA_043809165.1 Candidatus Liptonbacteria bacterium | reverse complement strand
ATTTTTTATCCATAAAATTATGTTTAACACAAAATTACTCGTAGCCATTGCCAGAATAGTGGCGCTTTTACTCCTATTGAAAGCGGTTTTGGTTCTGGTCATGTTTGTATGGTCTTACTTCGGCCCTCTGCCGATTCCGCTATTTGATCCAAGAGCCTCACAGGTAATAAACGCACTTCTGTTCGTACAGGAAATGGGAACCACTGCGTTCCTTTATGTCTTAATCGGTGTTATTGGAAAAATTGCCATGCATAAGGAACACAAAGGAATGATGATGGCTCCAAAAGCGGCTGCTCCGGCACGAAGAAGAGGCGCCAGAAAATAAGGGCGGCTCTATGCATTTACAAGAAGAGCCACATTCTCTATATGATAAGTTTGTGGAAACATATCAACCGGTTGCACTCTTTCAAGGGTGTAACCGGTTTTTGTAAACAGTGAAAGATCGCGGGCGAGGGTGGCCGGATTGCAGGAAACATAAACAATTCGTTGCGGCCGCATTTGGGAGATATGATCGATGACACATTTATGAAGACCGTTGCGCGGCGGATCGACCATTACTGTATCCGGTTTTTCTGCAAGTGATGGCAGCTCTTTTGCTACGTCGCCGGCCTGGAAAATAACGTTGTCTATCCCGTTAAACACGGCGTTCCTGCGGGCGTTCTCCAGCGCGGACCCGTTAAGTTCAATGCCGTAAACGCGCTTTGCACTGCGGGCGCAGGCCAGAGTAATCGTGCCGGCGCCGCAATATAAATCGTAAACAATTTCTTTGCCCGAAAGATCCGCGGCCTTTAAAGCCTCACCGAATAGCTTTTCCGCCTGAGCTGTATTCGGCTGAAAGAAAGCTTGTGGAGCAATTTCAAAATACAGCTCATTGTTTTTCCCGATTCTAAGCGATTCGCGGATCACGGGCGCGCCCCAAAGTAACCGCTCCTCCCTGCGGTTTGGCGCACCCTTAATGTTTGTAACATTGGTAAAATAGACGGACGTCGGCGCGCCCTTTGCCCCCGCGCCGCGCACTGCGCTAAAAGTCACGTTCGACCCGAAAAAATCCAGCACAAGCTTAAGAAAGCCTTCCAAAAATTCCGGCGCCTCCGCTAAAAGCCCCGCATTCTCCGCAATCAAATTCACCATTATTTCACCCGTATTTTTCCCCTCGCGCACCATTAAAGAAAACAGACGAGCCAATCCGTCGGAAGATTCCTCGCCGCCGCCATCGCCAACTCCGCCATTCTCCCCAAAAACGCCATGCGCATCCATCTCCCTGAAAAAATCCCTCACGGCCACCACAAAATCCCCGGCCCACGGCGCAAATAAATGACACTCCGTCATCTCGACAACGTCATGATGCCGCCGCCTCACGTGCAAGCCCAAACCAAGACGTCCGTCTGCATCACGGCCAAAACTGAACTCCATTTTATTCCGGTAAAACCACGGGCCGGCCGTCGAAGACCCAGCCGCGGCGGTCGAAGACCCCGCTGTGGCGGCGGCGCCAATAATCGGCAAAACAACAGAAGGATCAAACCTGCCAATACGCTGCAGCGCGTCCCTGACCTGCTGTTCTTTAATGGCAAGCTGATCATCGTAACCAAGAAACTGCAGTGTGCAGCCCCCGCAGCGATCACCATCAAGACCAAAATGCTTACAAAGTGGCTTAACCCTGCGCCCGGAACCCTCCAGAAACTCTTCCACATATCCGTTCGCAAAATTGCGCTTGCGCCCGCCAATCCGCACCCGCACGCGGTCGCCGGGTACAGTATCCTCAACAAAAACCACAAACGAACGGTCACCTTCCAAAGCCCTGCCCACTCCCGCGCCGCCGAAAGCCAGAGAATCAATCGTCAAATCCAAAGTATCACCTCTTTTCATTCCACTTTATCGATAATTGGTAAAATGCAGGGGAACATTGAGATCCTTTTTCTCCCTAAGAGAAGCCATAACCGCCTGCAAATCATCCTTGTTTTTGGAAGAAACGCGCACGCATTCGCCCTGAATACTGGACTTAACCTTTGGAAAATTCTCTTTGATATGTTTGCTGATGGCCTTGCAATTATCGCTTGAAAGCACTTTGATTAGCTTCATAACCTGCCTGAGCTTGCCGCCGGCGGAAGGTTCATGCTCCGCGATATCCAGAATTTTCGGCGACAGCCCGCGATTAACCAGCTTCTGAAAAAGCACATCTTTTACGGCGTTCAGTTTCATTGTGTCCGGCGCGATCACCGTAATATCGTTGTCGTTGAGCGTAAGTTCGGTGCCGCTGCCCTTTAAATCGTAACGATTGATAATTTCGCGTTTCACCTGATCAACGGCGTTTTTAAGCTCCTGCAGGTCGAATTGCGAAACAACGTCGAAAGAAAATTCGGATGCCATAATTTATTGCTTATGGGATAATGCGGCCCTACTCTAACATATTTATCGGACACATGAATATCAACATTATACAAATCGGAAAAACCAAAGCTTCCTTTATAAGGGATGCGGAGCACGAATACATGAAAAGGCTGCGGCCGTACGCGAAAATAAACGTAATTACCATTAAAGACAGCGAAAAAGGGGATATAAAGCGTATTAAAGAAGAAGAAGGCCGCAGCCTCAGCGCGGCCCTGAATAAACTCCCCGCCGATTCCATAGTAATAGCTCTGGACGAAAACGGCCGTGAATTCACATCTCCGCAACTTGCCGGCTACATCGGTAAAAAAATCGACATCGGACTGCAAAATATAACTTTTATTATAGGTGGATGTTATGGATTGGCGGATTTTGTATTAACTAGTGCAGAACTAAAACTGTCCTTTTCCAAATTGACATTCACCCACGAGCTCATAAGGCCATTCCTCTACGAACAGCTCTACCGCTGTTTTACCCTTATAAAAGGCAAAAAGTACCATTACTAGGGACGCCTGAAAAGCCCGGTTCCAAACCAAGATAAAAAAAACCATAAATGACTATTGACAGTAGTCAACCATTATGTTATAAAGCCCACCTTATATTACTATTTCCTTACTTAAATACTATGTCTCAACGTATTTCAAGGATACTGAGTTACATGGCGCTTGCACTGATTACAGTGCTTCCCATGAACGAAGTAGCCATGGCACGTATCAGTGCCGGATCGACACAAATGCAAGTTGGCAGATACAGCCAGCCTGCGACAACAAGCCGTATTTCGGCCGGCAACGTAATCACCAACAGAGCCATTTCCCGCGTGGGAGGCGGCTGCAGCATTCTGCCGGGCGGATACTGCTACAATTCATCCACTAACCGGCTAAGCGCCGGCACCACTTTCTATGGTGGCAGCGCACCGTCTGATTCCGCCATAAGAGGAGGAAGCACGACAACCGTTAGAACAACAAGCCGCATTCCCGCCAGCGGCGTTTCAAGCATGCCGTTATCCGAACGCATTACGGCAGGTACACTAAACCCCGTAGGCGCCGGAATGATTATCGCACCTATAAATAGAATAACAGCCAGCGGCAGCAGCACAGGCTCAAGCGGTGGACATATTAATGCAAGCGGCACATCCACCGGCACAAGCGGAGGACGCATCACGGCCAGCGGCAGCGGCACCGGCACAAGCGGAGGACGCATCGTGGCCGGCGGCAGCACATCCGGAAGCACAAGCGGAGGACGCATCGTGGCCGGCGGCAGCACAACCGGAAGCACAAGCGGGGGACGCATCGTGGCCGGCGGCAGCACAACCGGAACCACAAGCGACGGACGCATCGTAGCCAGCGGAAACGGAACAACTCCCGGCGGCGGATGCAGCACTCTTCCGGGCGGATACTGCTACAACCCCACCCAGCCTGACAACCGCATCGTAGCCAGCGGCAGCGGTGGAACAACAGTTTCACAGGGTGACTCTAACAGGATCAACGCAAGCGGAACAAACAACCCTCATATAAGCTTATGTAACGACCGCCCGTATCCGGACGACGTGGACGCTCACTGGTCGGAAATTTATGTTCGACGCCTTTACGACCTTTGCGTTGTGGAAGGATACTCGGACGGCACTTTCCGCCCCGAGCAGGAAGTAACACGCGCCGAGTTAACCAAAATGGCACTGTTTGCAAAGGGAGTTTCCCCATACGACTGCGACGACCTTTATTGCGATACTCCGTTCGCGGATCTGGATGCATGGCAGGGACCAT
>JAZDEB010000080.1:0-7562 GCA_043809165.1 Candidatus Liptonbacteria bacterium | reverse complement strand
GGAGGAGGTAATCTTGACTAGCTCTTTGACGTTTCGAAGGGCAGTCGTCTTCATAGCGATTGTCCTTACGGCCTGCGGCAGCAACCCCGCAATACCCACAGCTCCTGCGCCGTCCGCTTCCGGTGTCCAGGTTTCCGCCACTGCGACAAAACCGCTCGTGAAGCCGAACCTGATTTTCATATACACGGACGATCAGCGGCTCGATGATCACCGGGTGATCGTAGAGCACGTGCCGTGGGCGAAGACGCTCTTCGCCGATTGGTTGGAGTTCAAGCGCGGATACGCGCCGACGCACCTGTGCTGCCCTTCGAGGGCATCGGTGCTCACCGGGCTTTTCGAGCACAATCACAGCGTGTACGACAACGATCCTCCAAAGGGTGGGATCGATGGATTCATCAAGTATGGCCATGAGGGTGACAACATCGCCCTCCGCCTCAGGGGCGGCGGGTATCGCACTGCCTTGTTCGGCAAGTACCTCAACGACAAGAACCACGCCTACGTTGGGCGAGTACCTGCCGGCTGGGACGAGTGGTACGGAATCACGGTTCCGACCTACCCGTCGAGCGACCAGGTGGACGAGATGATGGCCCAGCTCCTGGATTACGTTTCACGCTCCAACGGGCAGCCGTTCTTTGCGTATGTTGCACCGACCGTCCCGCACATCCCGCATGTTCCCGCGCAGAGATACAAGGGCTATTTCGGTGACCTGCCGTTCACGCCTGCACCGTCGGTGGACGAGGATATGCAGGACAAGAACGGCGACATGCAGTCTCGTTCGAGACTGGGTCCCAACGAACTGAATGATATCCAGACCGTGCGACAGCAGCGTCTGGAGTCGCTCATGATCGTCTACGAGATGGTCCAGAAGCTTGTAGAAAAGCTTGCTGCAATGGGCCAGCTCGAGAACACCGTGATCGTGTTCAGCTCGGACAACGGCTGGTTCTATGGCGAGCATCGTGCCGGAAGCGGCAAGGCCGGACCCTACGAGGAGTCAGTGCACATGCCGTTTTTCGTCCGCATGCCCGGCGTGAAGGGCGGAACCCGCGAACATCCGGTAACGCAAGTGGACATCGCACCCACCTTCCTCGAGTTCGCCGGCCTGCCAATCCCGCCGCAGATGGACGGCAAGTCGTTGGTGCCGCTCCTCTCTGCGAACCCGCCGTCGATATCCGCATGGAGCCGTCCAGCGACTCCCTTCGAAGGGATCCCGTGGTTCCAGGGCATGCGCTACTACGACGGCACCATGGACTACGTGTACATCCAGAACGGTGCCTTCGAGGAACTGTATGACGTGGCGCGTGATCCGTACCAGTTGGAGAATCTCGTCTACTGGTGGGGTATTCCCCAGTCCAGCTGGCCGGATTCCGTCCGCGCGCTGCGTTTCCCGAACACGCAGGAGTACGCATCCATCCGGGCGACCTTCGACCGCTTGGCTAGGTGCGAAGGGGAGGGCTGCAAATACTAGAAAGCCCTTTCTTCGACGAGAATAACTCTTCAAGTTCTTCAAGCCGCAAGGCGTTCCGCCGCATCTGACGTTCAGGTGCGGCGGTTCTATTTACAACCGCCTTGAATAAATACTTGATTTTTGAGAAAATTGGTATTGATGAATAATGTATCGCACAGTTTTTCTTTATTAAAAGAAAAAGTAGCTATTGTTGTTTTGGCGTTATCTTTAATATTTTCTTATGGGCAGTTCGCCAGCGAAGCGCCAATATGGCTGCTGCAAAAAGCAGAAGCAGCTACGGCGCTTACGGCGTATTTATCAAGCACGAATTCCACAACGCTTTCTACTGCACTCATGGCGACTTCTACTGCGCCCTCCGTAGAGGTGTCCACATCAACGTTGGTGGGTAAGAAAACTAAATGGGGAGAGGTAATTTCTAAAGGTATCGGTACGGCGTGGGGACAGAGCAATTTAATTTTAGATCCAAGTGGTAAAGGATTTATTTTAGACACTACTACTTTGGAAGGTAAACAAATTATTGCTGGAACCTGGACGCCAAAAGTTAAAATGAGCGTTAGTGCCGGATCGATTGTGGCATCAGTTGCTATGCGGGCCTATGTCCGATCTTCGTCTGGCGTATACACGCAGATTATGCTGGCAAGCAGCACTCAAACAATAACTACAACACCAACAACATTTACTTTATCAACCAGCACTTCAGCAGCAACAAATTTTTCTACCGGAGATAAATTGTACATTGATTTGCCTATGTACATCACAACAAACACCAATAATGATCTTACGTTAACATTAAATTTGTACGAAAACGGCGGAGCCAACGAAAGCTTGGCCACGCCCGGATATCAGGATCCGCCAACAGTATCTTGCAGCACATCTCCGTCCAGCTTCAGTTTTGGCACGCTGGTTTCTTCGTCCATATCTAGTGCCGATTCGAGCTCAACCACAACATTCTCTTGTACGTATTCCGGAGGATGTACGCTCACCATAAGCGACGCTGGCAGTGGATCGGCAGCGGGTCTGTATAAGTCGTCTGCGCCGACTTATCTTATTCCTTCCGCAAGCAGTACCCTAACTGCCGGTACTGAAGGATATGGCATACAAGTATCAACCAGCACGGCTGGTTCTGGAGCTGTCTTAACTACTAATTCGTTGTATGCCACCACTGGCAATAAGGTGGGGGATTTGCGAAGAACCTCTACGGCCCTGGCTTCTTCGTCTGCAGTAATCACCAACCGCGAAATAATAGTTGCTTTATTGGCGGCAATCAACTCTTCTACTATAGCTGGCAGTTATTCGGATACTATTACTTATAGTTGCTCTGGAAATTAAGGCCGAGTTATCCACAGGTGTGTATATCCAGGCATCTGGTAAAATATAGTTAAAGAAAAAATAAACAAAAAGCATGAAGACACTATTTCGGGTGCTTAAAATTACAGCAGTTTCTATTACGGCTATAACATTGGGACTCTCTGGAATTTCGCTGGCAATCTCCCATGTGTTGGCCGTAGATGTAACTGTTACCGCAACTGTAGGAGCCAGCGTCAGCTGTAACGTCAACACAGGGAGTACAGCTTTTAGCACGCTTACGACCGGTTCTGTTACTGCCGCCACGCCGAATGTAACGTCTACCATTACTACTAACGATGGCCTAGGGTTCACCCTAAGCATTAGAGATACCGGACTTGCAACGTCTTCTCCAGCGTACACCATTGCATCAACAACGGGCGCTCTCTCGGCTGGAGTGGAAGGATATGGTATCCAAGCTACCACAACCGCCGGCGGCACGGGTACTCTTACCATAAATGCAATATATAAGGTTAGCGGTAACGATGTCGGTGCAATGAAGACAACCGATACCGTTCTGGCATCTTCAACTGCCGCAGTGACATCTAAAAATATATTGGTTACCCATAAAGCGGCAATCAGCTCGGATACGCAAGCCGGTTCATATTCGGATACAATAACGTACAGTTGCACGGGTAACTAATTTTCATCTCATTGGAAATGAATGCCGAAAACCGTAACTGCTCAAGAGTGAAGCAGAAAGTCCTTGTTGCTTCACTTTTAGTTTTCGCATTAGCGCTAGTATTAAATACTGGTACACCGATTGCGCGCGCAGTAACGGTAGGTCCGGTGCGCATAAACCTTAATGCCGATCCCGAAACTTCTGTTAAGAGCAGCATGTTTGTGCAGAACGAGAGCAGCGAAGCCCAGGTGTTTTTCCCGTCATACGAAGGTTTTACGGAAGTTGACGGGCAAAAAATATTTTCGAAAAGTATCTCTAACGATCTGCCGGAATGGTTCGATCTTCCTAAGTCATTGGAAATACCGGCGGGAGAGAGCCGCGATATTCCTTTTACTATCCGCGTACCGAAGGACGCTGGTCCGGGCAGCCACTATGCGGTTGTGTGGTGGAGTTCTGCGCCGCCCAGCAACGATGGGAGCAAGATGGCTGTTGTAACGCGTGCGGGAGTCTTGGTGTACTTGCGCGTATCAGGTGACGTTCACGAGGAAGGTTCGATTACAAGCTTCGGGGCCAAGAGCATGTTTGCTTTCTCTTTACCGCTGGATATCGCTACTAAATTCCATAATTCTGGAAATATTTTTGTTACACCCGAAGGCACGGTGTCCTTAAAAAATATTCTCGGGAAAACCGTGTCCGTATCGCAGGTTAATGGATATAAATATATTGTTATGTCGGGTTCGGACTACACGTTCAATAACCAGCTTAATCCGCCGGGTGTTTCTGTCGGATTATATAAATTGCAAGTAGACCTGACTTACGGGGAAAAACAAACAAGCATTATTAAAACCGCTTGGATTTTAATTCTTCCTACGTGGTTATTGTGGTGCATTCTGGGAATCATTGTTCTTTTATTTATTCTCCCGAAAATTTTAAGGCGGTACAACGCATGGATAATAAAAAATGCCCAAAAAGGATGAATCGATGGTTGCCACTATTTTTATATATATCAGTAATAACGATAGTTGCGTTCGCGTATCGTTTTAATATTTCGTCGGCGCAATCGGTGGGCGTAACAGCGCGGGTGCTCGGATTGCCTGCGTGCGGGAACGATATTAAAGAAACCGGCGAACAGTGTGATGACCCTGATTTTGGGGGGCAAAGCTGTATCGATTTTGCGTTCACCGGCGGCACCTTGAGTTGTAATAGCGATTGCACGATAAACACCGGCCAATGCACCACATCTAGCGGCGGCGGTGGGGGCATAGGAGTGGGCGGGAATATTGTTACTTATCCAATAACTTTGCCGACTTCCATGCCTGCGAGCGAAGGAAAATATTCGATAGCGGATGTTAGCAGGGATGGGCGCGTAGACATCGTAGATTTTTCGATATTGGGGTATTGGTATAAAAGATCTTCTCCGCCGGCTAAAGTGGATTTGAATAAAGATGGCAAGATAAACCTTATCGATTTCAGTATTATGGCCTATTACTGGTCGAGATAATTTAAAAAAGGATGGCGGAAATAATTTATACATTATTTATCGATACCGGAGGCCAGAGCATTAACACGGTTGAAGTACGCCTAGATTTTGATCCGCGTTCGCTGCAGGTCTTGTCTACGGATGATACGGGGTCCGTGATTCCGCTATGGCCCAAACCTGTTTCTTTTTCAAATAAAGAAGGGACAATAAATATTGAAGGCGTAGTGCCAGGCGGTTATGCGGGAGCGAGTGGGAAAATTTTAGAAATAAGGGCAAAGTCTTTGTCGCAAGGCATTCCCGATATCTCCATATCTAAAGCCAATGCGCTGTTAAATGACGGAAAGGGGACACTTTCAGAAGCGCGGTTTGCCATTACACATACAAACAAAGTTGCCAATTTAAATGTGCAAACTGCGTCCAGTTCTGCCAGTCCGGCATTTATTTTTCCTAAAATCGGCAGCGATCCACAATTATTCGGAGGAAAATATTTCATTGCTTTTGCCGCCAACGGGCAGGTTGCCGCAATAAATCACTATGACGTTGCTGAGGTGCCGGCGGGCGATTCGGATGACGGACCAATCCAATGGCGCGTTGCAGAATCTCCATATGCTCTTAAAGACCAATCGCTTAGGAGCAACATATTCATCCGTGCCATAGATGCCGATGGCAATACGACTGTTGCTGAAATACCCGCGCCGAATTATCGGGCGGACAAATATACATCCGATGGTTCATATGTTTTTATTGGTATAGCTGTTTTATTATTAGCAATATATGTGCTGCGGCGAAACCGCAAGTTAGAAAAACCATGAGCAGGCGCTTAAACGTACAGATCATATTTACTGTTCCATTGCTGGTTGCGGCCTTTGGGCTCATGGTTCGCTTTCCAATGCGGGCAGAAGCGGCCACTTTGGAAATTTCTCCGACCAGCGGCGTGGTGAGTGTCGGAGGTGTGTTTACTGCCCAAATTGTAGTAAAAAGCCCGAATGAAGCGGTGAACGCCATTTCCGGAATATTAAATTTCCCGACCAATATTTTGGAAGTTGAATCTATTTCTAAAAGCGGTTCAGTGGGCAGTTGGTGGATACAGGAGCCGGCATATTCCAATAGTACCGGAATGGTACATTTTGAAACCGTTGTTTTGAATCCAGGATTTACCGGAAACCAGGGGAAAGTTCTGTCGGTTTCATTCAGGGCAAAGACATCTGCCGCAGGAAGCAATGCGACATTTTTCATAACCGATGCACATGTACTGGCAAATGATGGTAGCGGAACAGAAATCCTTTCTGGTACCCGCATAGCAAAATTGAGCGTTGGCGCAGTAAAAACGTCAAAAGCAGAGCCGGAAAGAACCGAAGAAACGATTGAACCGTTAAGCATTCCTCCCGGAAGAAAGCTGGCGATCAATTTGCAAGTTGCACCGTGGGCCTCTTCCTTAACCGGGGTAGTTGCGAGCGCTACCAGCCAGCTTTCTTCAAGAGATGCCGAAACGATTAGTGCGTCCTTATCGGCACTGCTTGGGGCAAAGAAAAGTGCCGGATCAACATCATCGCGCAATTATATTTTCCCGTTATTAATCGCGCTAATCGGTTTGTTGATATTGGTAGTTGTAATAGTGGTTTACGACAGCGAATCGCTAAGGCGAGCCTCGAAACAATTGTTCCCAACTCAAGTTGATGCGCTGATTTTAAAAACGGGAATTCTTTCGTTTGCTGTTTGCATAATATTGCTTGTGGCCTCCTCTCTTTCCTCTGAATATTATTACCGCATCCAATTGAATGCGGAGGCAATAAACATCGAGCAGACGATTGTTTCGGATCTAAATAATTTAACCACAGTCCGCGATGCGCTTATTGCAAAAGATATATTTTATAGATCGATTTTGGAACGTGATACAACTGCAATTCAATATTTTGCCGAAAAAATTAGATTGCAGACCGGCTATGAAATCCTGGTGACCGATGCCGATGGCATTGTCCTCTTCAGGACTGCCCCATCCGAGGCGGGAGACAGTGTGTTCGAATCAACTTCTTTTGGAAGAGTGCTTGCCCGTGGGGAACAATTTTCAGGCATTGTGCGTGGAACGAGATTCCCGCTTCTAATGCTGTCCGGTGCGCCAATCAAGCACGAGGACATAATGGTTGGTACCGTCTCTTTCGCCAAGCCACTCGATGCTGAGTACGCTAAACAGCTTTCCTTTGGATATCCGGTGTCTGGGACGGAGCTGGCCTTTTTCGGTAACAATGAATACATAGCCAGTAGTTTTATCGATCAGGATTCGGACAGACTGCTGAATACTTATATAAAAAAATTTCCGGATACAATTAATTTTTCACCTAATATACCGGAACAGGAATATCAATTGAACGGCAGTAATTACTTCATTCGCAGTCTTGTTCTAAACAATTGGAATGGGGATATCATAGGCTTTACAATATTCTTCCCGAGTTCCCGTTCAATATCCCGCACATCGCTCAGCTTAATAATCGGTGCGTTATTCTTATTGTCTTTGATAATCGTAAGGTTGTGCCTACCCCCATATGCTAGACACAAAGGTCGCTGTGTCATAGCCTCATAATACCATGAGAAAAATACATCGGGTCGCCCCCGAAGTGCGGGAGCAGATCCTGAAACGAATCCGGGAAGAAGGC
>JAZDEB010000079.1:0-4173 GCA_043809165.1 Candidatus Liptonbacteria bacterium | reverse complement strand
AAATTTCCATGCGTTTTTGTAAACGCGGGTGGTCACCCTGGTCCTTAAGAAGGATAAAATGAAACGGCTCGGACAAATTTTTCGTACCGCCTTCGCGGTCGAAACCGGTCATCTCATTATGGTTTAACTCTGGAAAAACATTGAACATCGCCGGGATCTTGCCGGTCTCGTTGAATTTTATTTTCCAGTCATATGCCAAAATATAGTTTTCCAGAGAAGCGTAAATCACTGGGATTTTTCCCCTTATTTCTTCCGCCAGCTTTTTACCGAGCGACTCCAGGGTGCCGACATCCAATGAACTTACCAATTCTTGCGTTTCTTCTAAAAGATCGTTTTCACCGACCAACTTACAAAGCGCACGCACGATAAAACCCAAAGACATCCGAGGTTGTATGCCGGTATCCGGAATCTGAATATACGGGACTTTGTCTTGCTTCGCTTTTTCGATTAGCTTCCCCCCAACCGCAATCGCCGCGAGCGGCAAACCGCGTTTTCTCGCTTCGTCATACGCGGACAAAGTTTCTTCTGTATTCCCGGAGTACGAGCTCGCTACCACCAGAATATCTTTAGGATCGTTTTCCGGCGCACTAATTTCCAAAAATGCCGGCAATCCGTAATTGCGGTGCACAATCATGGGTAATCCGGGTCGCCACATTTTTAAAATTTCTGCCGGAAGCGCGGAACCGCCCATACCGCAAACAACAATCATCGACGGGTTCTGCGGGACCTGCACCACCCCATCCGTCGCATTTAGAATGACTGGGTTATAGGCAAACTGCTCGGGAAAATCCCTGATTACCTGGTCCATCATATATTTATTTTTTTGTTTTCATTTTTTTCTCGACGATTCCGCGGGCAAGCTGCATGGCCACTTCGCGCGGTTCACGTTTTTCTTTAAGTGCCCTAGAGAGCACCATCCTGGTGGCGGTTACAATCTTCTTCTCCACCAGCTCGAACATGCGCTTCGGGTTGTATCCGCGGTATTCAGCATATGACGAAATCACTCCCCCGGCATTAGCCACGAAGTCCGGCACGATTACAATTCCCTTTTTCCAAAGTTCTTTTTCGATCGGCTCGCGCATCGGGATGTTTCCGCCCTCAACAATTATCTTTGCCTTTATCCGTGCTTTATTGCCGTTGTGAATGACGTCCGTTACCGATGCCGGGATAAGAATATCTACCGGAGCGCCCCAGAACTGGTCATTACTTATTACTTTTGCATCCCTATATTCTTTTATGGATTTTTTAGCTTTTATTAAGGCGCTGATTTTTTTGCTATCAAATCCTTTTTCGGCATACATTGCGCCGGTGCGGTCCGCAATCGCCACCACCCTGGCGCCCATCTCCGTCAAAAACTGATATGCGAACATGCCAACGTTACCAAAACCGTGTATTGCCACCGTAGCGCCCTTAATAGGCGTCCCAATGAGCTCCGCGGCCACTTTAGCCGCCTTAGCCACTCCAAAGCCGGTACTGCCGAATTCGTGCGGTATACCGCATTTCTCGCCCTTTCCGCCGAACGCCTGCATGCACAAATTGGCCGGCTTCCCGGTTACCGAATGCCAATTGCCGGTTGCATCAACAACCCAGCACATTTCCTGTTCACCGGTATTTACGTCCGGGCCGCCAATATAATATTTTGGAACGAATGGCTTGATTGCGCGGGCAAAGGCCTGGATCAATTCTTTTTTCTTCTCGCGCGTAGTGCCTTCCGGAAGCTTGATGCCGGACTTGGCCCCGCCGAACGGGATGCCAGCAAGGGCGTTCTTCCACGTCATGGTGCGCGCCAGGCGGTATACTTCTCCATCGGTAATGTTCGAAGTCATGCGGATACCACCCTTTCCCGGCCCGAGCGCAATGTTATCTATAACCAACACCCCATCCATGCCGCTTTTGGCATCGTACACTTTTATAATGTATTGCGGACCGAACTTATCGTGCGGAATCGTCTCCGGCATTCTTTATATTTTATTTATTATATTTTTATTCAACAGAACAAAAAGACCCTGGAGCTATATTGTACTCCTTCTGTCTAAAAATTTCAGCAAATATTGACAATAAACAGTCGGGGCCGACATCTTTTTTCAAACAATTCAAAATTAAAATAATTTCCCTTTAGGTGCGCAGTTCTCCACCTTGGCCGCGGCTTCGCGATATTTACAATGATCGCAATCCTCGGCGGCAGCAGGAATTTCGTCGGCCATCAAGCAGGCCCTCGCGCCCATCAATGCATTAGGAATCCACGAATCATCGCCCGTATACGGAATAAGTTTAATTTCGAATTCCAGCCGGGCATCGAAGGCCTCGCGGTCGGTATTGCCGTTGCAATATACGAAATAGCCGGTCGGCGATACAGAAAACCCATTTTGTTTGAACAGCCACTGGTACACTTCCATTTGCCGCTTGTAGCCATCCTGCCATTCGGCATCCAAGCTAACCTCTCCATCTTTTGAAGTTGCCTTATAATCTACAATAATCAATTCTCCTTCCGGGCTTACCCAAACATCGTCAATGCCGCCGCGCACAAAGAAATTGCTCGGTTCGTGGTGGAAGGCAATGCCCCTGCGCAGGGAATCGCGCCACTCTTCCAGTTTTTCGTGCTTGTACGGAACCGCATCCAAACCGTATGCTTTCATTAGAGGATGCGGAGAACCCTTGGCACGATGCGCGTCGAATTCTTTTTTTAACAATTTATCTACCGCGGAATTCAAACTGAATGGGAATCCCGGCACGCGGCCAACGCCCAAGCGCTGGTCCATGTAGAAACAGCGCGGGCATTCCAAGTACATGTCTATCTTAGACCTGCTCAACCTGTACGGTTCTTTTTGCGCAGGATTGAAAAGATAGCTCTTCGATTTATTCGGATTATAGTACTTGGACATTAAGTTTTATGCCGTCTTTATCCGCGTATACAAGTAGTCGACCCATGCTCCGAGCGCTGCCAGGAAAAAGACAAGCGACAAGATCCAACCGAGCATGGGAATGAAGGCCAGTACCGTTAATGCGATATTGCCGCCGATAATTGTTTTCCAGGATACTTGCGGTTCCTTGTTTTTGTTGAACAATTTTTCCAGGACGCAGCCAAAGAGTATGCCCGCCGTAACACCTCCAAGCATCATGACCAGGAAATACAATATGAGTGTTATGATGCCGGGAAGAACCCCTATGAGCGTTATAAACAGTATGATTGCCGCAATCGGAACGACAACCAATACCACAAACCCGCGCAGCAACGAATAGCCGAATGTGGTCCTGCCAGAATGCATTACGTGTTCAAGCGGTTTCTTAACAAGCCACATCAAGAGTAGGCCGGTTACAAGCAAGCTTACTAGTTTTACCAAAAACCAAATGCCCAAAAATGCCAGCGCTCCACTGCCTGCCTTTTGGTTCGGCTTTTTTGCCGACGGTTCGCGCAGAGTGAAATTCGTCTGGCCCTTTACCGAAGCGCCACTCATAATTTCCGCTTCTTTCGGAGCGGCGTAATTCAAATTGCCGTCAACAACTGCGGTAGACGCTATTTTTACCGATTGGTCGGCTTTAATGTCCAGATCGTTATGAATAGTGCCAGCAATTTCTACCATTCCGCCGCGCACCGTCACCTTGCCCACTACCTCGCCATCCAATTTTATCTGCCCGCCAGCTACCGATACGCCCTTGCCTACTTTTGCGCCAGACAAAAACGTAACTGTCCCGCCCACGACTACAACCTCACCCTTAACCGGTCCGGCAATAGTAATATTGCCCCCGACCACGCGCAGGTCTCCGTTAACAGGGCCCAGAACGTTAACCGTGCCTCCGGCCAGCAATGCGTCATCGCGCACAGTGCCCGCCAAAAGCACATTACCACCGGCAGAGATTAAATCCCCATTAATATCGCCTTCAACGGTTACATTCCCGCCGATTGCGTATAAGTTATTGTTTACTGCCTGGCCCTTACGAAGATCGTAGGTCTGGCCTCCACTGAACTCCGCAGCAGAACTCGCAAGGGGCAAAAGCGCAACCGCGAGCGCCGCAAACGCCACAAATAATTTTTTCATGTGTTTTTGGGTGACTGTTTTTATTGCGATAATTATATCACGGTTTGAACGCGCCCGGAAATCAGGCCGCCGAAATACAAAGACCGCCCGCAGTTCCCTGCAAGCGGTCTTTGAAATTAGCTTATAAAAGCGAATT
>JAZDEB010000078.1:0-7046 GCA_043809165.1 Candidatus Liptonbacteria bacterium | reverse complement strand
GGATGGTGCGGTTGCGGTTGTCGGTAATGGCTTCTATAAAAATCGCCGCTCCTCCCGAGCCATATGCTTCTAGTGTAAGCTCTTCTATGTTTGCAGCAGATTCTGCCGCGTGCTTGATGGCGCGTTCAATATTCTCCGCCGGAACTTTTTCTGCGCGTGCTTTTCCCACTGCAGAACGGAGCCGTGGATTAAAGTCGGGGTTTGGTTCTTGTTTCGCGGCGGCAGCAATTAGCGATAAGAGCTTGGAAAACACTTTTCCGCGCTTCTGGTCAGTCACTTCTTTCTGCCGTTTTATTCCTGCCCAATGCGAGTGTCCGGACATATCCTCACTATAGCCATTCGTACGATTGTGTCCAGAGTACCGTATTCAGGAGATATCAACGCTCCAATGTGATAGAATTCGTATATATGCCCGACTCACCGCAATCCGCCCTTCAGCGCAAGCTAACCGACATAAACAGGTTGGCAGAAGAGCGCGATGCCCTGCGCCGCGCCGAGCGCACCGGATATCCATATATAGATATCCGCAAGATTCCTATCTCTACGGAGGCCATCAAATTAATTCCGGAACTCGATGCGCGCGATGCTAAGGCGTCGGCGATAGAAATCAAATTACGCGAAGTAGCCGTTGCTGCTCTCGATCCACAATCACCGGGGACGCAAAAAATCATACAGGACCTGGAGGCGCGCAAATATGCTGTTAAACTGTTCGTGGTTTCATTGTCCGGCTTAAATGAAGCCTGGCACTTTTATAAATTTGTAAGCGCGACAACGAAAGACATTACCGGGAAGGTGGAAATTGAGAAGCAGCGCTTCGAGGGCCTACTCCAAAAACTCACAACCTTCAAGATGGTTAATGACGAATTGTCCGCCGTGGATTTCAATAAATTATCGACCACCAACCTTTTTGAAATAATCCTTGCCGGAGCCCTCTCTAACCGCGCTTCGGACATCCACTTCGAAGCAGAGGAAAAATCAGCACGCGTGCGCTACCGCCTGGACGGGTTGCTGCACGATATTTACAATGCGCTTCCTGCTCACAGTTATAATTCGCTCTTATCGCGCATAAAACTTTTGTCCGGTTTGAAAATAAACGTGTACGGGGAAGCGCAGGACGGACGCTTTACGATTGATCTTCCGACAAAAGAAGTGGAAATGCGTGTTTCGATCGTGCCATCGGAGTTCGGGGAAACGATTGTAATGCGCGTTCTCGATCCGGATTCCATTCATGTGAAACTGGAAGAGCTGGGCATGAGGCCCGATATTTTCAATTTGGCAAAAAAAGAACTTTCTAAACCGAACGGCCTTATTCTAAATACCGGGCCAACCGGATCCGGCAAAACAACCACCCTTTATGCTTTCTTGGAATCCATTTTGAGCACGGAATTAAAAATTATTACCATTGAAGACCCTATTGAATACCGCGTGGCTGGCATAGAGCAGACGCAGGTACATGCCGATGCGGGGTATACCTTTGCGAGCGGCCTAAGGGCGCTCATGCGCCAGGACCCGGACGTTATTCTTGTAGGTGAAATCCGCGACCACGAAACGGCAGATATTGCCCTGCAGGCATCCCTTACCGGCCATTTGGTGCTTTCAACGCTCCACGCCAACGATGCGGTCGCCAGCATCCCGCGCTTGGTCAACTTAAATATTCCGCCGGAGACAATTGGGCCATCGCTCACTCTCATAATCGCGCAGCGCCTGGTGCGCATCTTTTGTAAATCATGCAGAAAAGAAGCGGCTATGGATGACGCGCTAAAAGCGCACATCGAAAAAATGCTTTCGAACTTGCCGCCGCAGGTTGACCGGACGCCGTACAAGAACTACAAGTTGTACGAGCCGGTTGGCTGCAATGATTGCAACGGGCTTGGCTACAAAGGGAGAAGGGCGATTTTCGAATTTCTTGAAGTCACTCCGGAAATGCAGGAGCTGATACTTAAAGAAACATCAGAAATGGCAATCAGGAATATCGCCAGGAAGCAGGGATGGATGCCATTCCAGGAAGACGGAATCTTGAAAGCGTTAACGGGATTTACCAGCTTGAAGGAAGTTGAAGATATCACCGGACCGATCGAGTGGGATCGCCTGAGCCGATAACTTATAAAATATTTTTAAAAACAAAAATCCCCGCATGGGGGATTTTTGCCGTGGACACCGCTTATGATTTCAGATCAGATATTCGCCTCGCACCTGGGGGCTTACCCGCGTTAGCGGGGAAGTAGGGTCTCTTTTTAAGATTCTTAAAAGAGGTTAGAATTACTTCGAGGAGGGACCTCGCCGAAGCCAGGTCATCCTTAGCATAAAATAACTCTTGCCCCCAGAGGTGAGGCGACTATCAAGGTAGGTAAATGTTAGCACAAAGCGTATTTCTTGTCAATACCCTAAAACACCTTATGATTATTGGAGATACGGATGAAACCAGGTCGGAGTCCGATGGAATAGTACGGGATGCAGATACGGAAATTGAGGACGTGAGCTTCGACCAGGCCCTGCGCCCTTCCGCATGGGAGGAGTATGTTGGCCAGGACAAAATTAGGCGCAACCTGCGCATAATTATTGATGCTGCCAAAAAAAGGAAGGAAGCAATGGACCATATTCTCCTTTCTGGTCCGGCCGGCTTAGGGAAAACGACACTTGCTTATTTGATTGCCAAAGAACTGGATTCTACCGTGCGCACCACTTCCGGGCCGGCGCTGGAAAAAATGGGCGATATCGCGGCCATCTTAACCAACTTGGACGCGCACGACGTACTCTTTATCGATGAAATGCACCGCATGAGCCGGTTAATCGAAGAGGTGCTTTATCCGGCAATGGAGTCACGAGTGCTGCACTTAATGGTCGGCAAAGGACCTTCGGCGCGCAGCGTGAACTTGGACCTGCCGCCATTTACGCTTATTGCCGCAACAACACGCGAGAATTTACTTTCGCATCCGCTCCGTTCCCGCTTCGGCGCAACTTTCCGTTTGGATTATTACGAGCCGAATGACATTGAAGCGATCATCGCGCGCTCCGCGCGATTGTTGAAGGCAAAAATAACGCCGGAAGCTACAGCGCTAATTGCCACCGCCTCAAGGAGAACGCCGCGAGTGGCCAACAGGTTACTCAAGCGCGCGCGCGATTACGCCGAAGTCGGTAATGAAGCGGTAATAAACGAAAAAGTGGTTCGCAAAACCTTGGATTTGCTGGAAATCGATGAAAAGGGGCTCGAGCCGCAGGATCGCAAGCTTTTAACGGTGATTATTGATAAATTCCGTGGCGGTCCGGTGGGCCTCACTACGCTTGCGGCCGCTTTATCAGAAGACCGCGGGGTGATAGAAGACATTTACGAGCCGTATTTAATGGCTTTGGGCTTTCTGCAGCGCACATCGGCCGGGCGCATTGTGCTTCCTGCCGCGTACGAACATTTGGGACTAAGGAAAATGGGGGAGTTGGCGTGAGCGTTATTAATATCTCATAAATAATTGGTAAATATTGTTTTATCCTAAATTTAATTTCTCTTCAGCAGTGGTGTAGTAGATTTTTCGTATGGGTTTAATAATAAATGAATGGCTGCCGAATCCGGCAGGCGACGACGCGAAGGGCGAGTGGATTGAGATTTATAATCCGGACAACCAGCCGCAACAAATCTTCGAATACAAAATTGTAAATGGTGCGGGCAAAAAATATGTTTTTGGCGATCGGGTAATCGGCTCGCAAGAATATTTTCTGCTGCCGCGCCCTGTCTCCAGGCTTACGCTGCGCAATAAGGACGAAGTTTTAGAATTATATGATCCTAACGGCGAGCTGTTGGATAAATCCCGCTTTATAGGTACCGCTCCAGAGGGCAAAAGTTTCGGGAGGATCGGCAAGCGCGAGATATTCCAAATACCTACACCCGGAGCGATTAACCAGTCGCCTCCGATTGAGACCAGTTCGACGGCGTATTTGTACGGCGTGCCGCTTGGCGCGGAGCACGCCGGAATTAATGTTGCCGTAGCTGTGCTGCTCCTGGGGATTGGACTTAGCTGTGCAATAACCACTATCATTGTGAGGAATGAAAACCTTTCAGACTTGTTCTTCAATTGAAACAAGGGAGCTCGGCGAACAGCTTGGGCAGGCGATCGTTCTGAGGGCAAAACAGAAAAACGGCCTTAATCGAAAAACAGCAGAAGTGGTGCTGCTTTATGGTGAGCTTGGTGCGGGTAAAACAACCCTAACGAAGGGCTTGTATAAAGGGTTGGGCTCCCGTGCATTGGCAACGAGCCCAACATTTATAATCATGCGGCGCAGCAGGATCGCTGGAGCAATGCGTAAAACAACGCCATTCCGTGAAGTTTATCACATCGATTGTTATAGGTTGCGTGACGAGAGTGCGCTTGACGTGTTGGAGTTCGATAAGCTAATTGGCAATCCACGGAATGTTATTGTTATAGAGTGGCCGGAGAAGATAGAAAAGATAATTCCGCGGAATAGAATAAAAATACAAATGAGCCACGGTAAAAAATCCGAAGAAAGGAATATTAAAATAGTCGGCATCGCTTTCCCCGGATAATTTATTCTATGAAACAACTTACGCTTATAGACGCGAACTCATTAATCCACCGTGCATACCACGCCCTTCCACCGCTAACCGCCGGAGACGGCGAACCAGTGCAGGCGCTTTACGGGATTTCAATGATATTGATGCGCCTGCGCGAAGAGGGATCACTTGAGTACGCGGCCGCATTATTCGACCGGCCGGAGCCGACTTTCCGGGAAGAAAAATACAAAGAATATAAAGCCACGCGCCCGCCTGCGCCGGAGCCGCTCGTATCGCAAATAATTTCCGCGCACGAACTTTTTAAAACATTCGGCATACCGGTTTTCGAGAAGGCCGGCTTTGAGGCGGATGACGGCATTGCCACGCTCGCGGAAAAATTCAAGAAAGAGCCGGATGTGCGGGTTACGATTTTAACCGGTGACATGGATACCCTGCAGCTGGTAGAAGACCCGCGCGTGCGCGTGCGCGCACTCAGGACTGGAGTTACCGATACTGTGATTTACGACGAAGCCGGAGTGAAGCAGCGTTTGGGCGTTACGCCGGAATTGGTAACTTCGTATAAGGCGTTAGTGGGCGATAGCTCGGACAATATTAAAGGCGTTACCGGCATCGGGCCTAAAACTGCCGCCGAATTAATCAACTCTTACGGGTCTTTAGAAAACATTTACAAGAATATAGAAAAAATTTCGGGTAAAACCAAACAAAAATTGATCACGGGAGAAAAACAAGCCGAATTATCTAAGGAATTAGTAATATTGGAGCGGAATGTGCCATTACAAACGGGCGGCATAGAAGACCTTTGGGTGGGCTTTGAGAAACAGAAGATTGCTGATTGCTTTGAAAGATATGGGTTCAAGAGATTGCTCGCCCGGCTTAATGGGGAAACTCCGGAGAAAACAAAGGCCAAAACGGGAAAACCCGCCAAAAACCAACAAGAAAAGGGCAAGAAACCGGATTCGCGCCAGGCGGCGATGTTTTAGGGGCTCTGATTTCTTGTTTCTTTCGGTGTGTCCGTATATCATTTACGTAACACCGATGTCCTTTTTCACGGAACGCGAAAAGCGGCCTTTCTGGTTATTCCTGCCGTTTTTAGTTTTAACACTCGGGATTACCAGTGCATATTTAAAATTCCCGATTAATATTATTGTCGCCCTGCTGCTCCTTGCCTCGGGAGCAGTTGTCTTTTTTGCAACGAACCGCGCTGCGCGCTTGTCTACGGAGCGCGCGGACAAAGAAAGCGAAATAGAAATGATTTTCAAGGCAATCAATGATGCGATCATTGCGTACGACGAAAATTTCCGCATTGTATATTTCAATCCTGCGGCAGAGCGTTTATTCAAGGTTGCCGCCTGGGAAGTAACCGGCAAACAGTTAAAACCGCAGGATGCGGAAAATGCGGAACGAAAACTTTTGACGCAGGTGATGTTCCCAACGCTTGCACCGCAAATGGTGCCACGATCCGCTCCCGGCGAATACCCGCAGATAGTGGATATTTCGCTTGTAGACCCTGCGCAGGAATTCCAAATCGCGACCTCGCGGTTAATAAACGCCGGGAATAAGGTGATTGGTTTTTTGAAAGTAGTGGAAGACCGTACGCGCGAAACGCAGATCATCCGATCCAAGAACGAATTCGTTACTATCGCTTCGCACCAATCGCGCACGCCAATAAACGAATTGAACTGGGCCCTGGAAGCGCTTGCGGCGAACACCGCCATGCCGGCAGATGCAAAAGAAGTTACCTCAAAAGCATTGCTGTCTGCGCGGAAACTCGCAACGCTTGTTGAGGACTTGTTGGATATTTCCCGGATGGAAGAAGGGCGCTTCGGATGCCAATTCGAAACTGTTGACATTGCAGAGTTCCTCGGGAAGGTTGCCGCAAGCGCAATGCAGCAAGCCGAGAGCGCGGGGCTCACGCTGTATTTCAACCGGCCGAAAGAAGCGCTGCCGCAGGTCTCCATTGACCCGCAAAAACTTGGCATGGTAGCGGCAAACATTTTAGATAACGCAATCAGGTATAATGTGGAGCATGGTGAAATAGTGGTTGGCGTAGACAAGGCCAAAGAAGGGCCGTATGTAGAAGTGATTATTAAAGATTCAGGCATCGGCGTTTCCAAGGAAGAGGTTGCGCGGCTATTCACTAAATTTTTCCGCGCCGAAAACGCTGTAAAATATGCTACCGAGGGTTCCGGATTAGGCCTATACATTGCTAAAAATATAGTAGAGGCGCACGGCGGACGCATTTGGGTTGAATCGGAGTTGAACCGCGGCACCACCGTGCACTTCACGATTCCAACAGATTCAAACCTGGTGCCATTGCACGAAGCGGCGATTGAATAAAAAATAGAATTGCATGAGACAAAAATATATTTTCGTTGTGGGCGGCGTTATGTCGGGGGTGGGGAAGGGCGTAGCAGCGGCATCTATAGCAAATATTTTGGATGATCGGGGCTTTAGGGTAACTTCATTAAAAATTGACCCGTATGTGAACGTAGACGCGGGAACCATGAACCCGACCGAGCACGGC
>JAZDEB010000077.1:0-6813 GCA_043809165.1 Candidatus Liptonbacteria bacterium | reverse complement strand
CCCTAAACGCAAAAGCAAGGGGGCCAGGGGAGTGGCGGAGTTCTCTCCGGCATTGTACAACACATAGTTTTGGATGCTGGTTCCGGAAATAAATTCCGCCCTGTCGTCGCTCCAGATAGTGGGCTCGCCTGGAATACGGAGTTCTCGATTATTGAGCACGAAGGTGCCATTATCGCTTTCCGTTAATAAGCCGTTCGCCGTAGCCCAGAAATTTTTTATTCCGGCTCCGGTACTGCTAGCCGGGTTTTCCGGGACAAGCACGCCGTAAAAGATTTCAGAGACCCTGGATGGAGCGACTTGCAAGGTTCTTTTCCATGGCTTGTATCCGGGAGCTCTTAGTTCTACAGCATGATTGTCTGGATACAACCCGTTAACCAGCGTCCCTTTTTGGAATATGCCGTTATTCTTTTTTACGGCTTCGCCATCGATGATTATATCGGTCGCTGACGGGGATGGAATTATATACATCCCACCTACGCTGGTGAAATGCCAGTTTTTAAGGTCCAGGCGCATGCCTTCGGCATACGAAAGTACAGCCGCGCCAATGCCGATAAATGCCACAACCATTATATAAAACAATACCCTTCTGCTCTTTTTAGTCATCTTGACAGGTTTATTTTGGTGCGTGGTATACTAAAGGGGATCTCGCTTATGATTTCGGATCAAACAATTTTGTTTAGGGAGGGCGAATGCGGTATGGCCGTGGTCATATCCCTAGCCCACCCACCTGGTACTATTCCGGGAGATTCATAAGCGGGGTCGTAAAGAACCTCCTTATTTTACGGGGTTTTTTATTTATTTAGCCAGAGCTTAATCGAATCTTTATCGTCCCTTGATATCGGGTTTGTTAGCGTCATGTCGGGCCAGGCGGAATCGGACCGCCACAACCAGACCCCCAGCCTGGTGTACTACCACTATACGATGGCCCGAAATAGATACTTAATAATTCTATTTCTTCGCTTCGGTTTTGGCGAGCTTTTTCATGCAGTTGGTGCAAATAAGCTCACGGGCTCCGGCCACCTTGGACCACTGTAAATTCGGATATTTGCGCGAAGTGGAAGTCGGGTTGTAGTGACCGCGCAAAAGCTTGCGTTTACCGCGTATAATCGAGCCCTTATGACATATAGCGCATTGCCTCATAGTGGGCTTAATGATAACCGATTTTAGGCGTTATTTCAAGCCCTGCGACTTGTTGCCGCGCAGGCCTAGTCCGTCTTTACTTTCAGCTTGCGGCTCTTCTTGCGGTTCAATTTCGGTAATTTAATGGTAAGTATGCCGTTTTTAAATGTTACTGCCGCGGCTTCCGGGTCTATCTCCTGTGGCAGCAGTACCTGGCGCGAAAAACGGCCCCAGTAACACTCCTGATAATAATAATCATTATCTTCCACTTCCTGCTCCTTGTGGCGGGCACCACGAATGGTTATGGAATCAGTGGACACTTCTATATCTATATCTTCGGGGCGCACGCCGGCGATGGCCGATTGTACAACCAAGTCGCTTGGTGTCTGGAATACGTCTATGGTAAGCGAGCCCTCCATGGCCATTTCTGAATCTACCTGGCTCTTCGATGCGCTCTTCGGAACTTTATAGTTTGACGGCATAGATGCTTTGGCGAGCTCCACGGCCGGCTCTTCATCTTCTTTTTCTACTGCGAATGTGGCTGTTTCGGTTTTTTCTGCTTTTGCCGCGGTTGCGACAATCTCAACCTCTTCGGGCTCTGTTTCTGCTTTATCTTCCTGTTCGGCTGCTTGCGCAAAACTACTGGTTCGTTTGGCGCCGAATTTAGCCAAGTCCTCAAAAAATTTTTCTTCCGAAGTCGCCATGCTTAAAATTATTTTATTTTTTGTTTATATCGGCTTTAGTTTTAATTTCTCAAAATCTCCTAAAACGGAAATCCCCATCACAACAACGAATCCGACTGCGTACATGAGGTTCCCATAAGAAAGTATAAGGTAGTTGAAAACTGCATGCAAACCGCTGCCCAAAAGTATTCCCCATACTAATATGTAATTACTGCGGAAGCTGCGTACCGAAAGTGCCCAATAATAGCCGATTAGTCCGGAACTTAGGGAGTGGAGCAGGGTAGCGCCCACGAACCGGAGAGTTAACGTTTGGAATACCAGTCCCAGGAATTGCGCCTGTGTTGCCCCGCCAATGTTTTGTTGTACTGCGCCGATATTTTCTACTGTTGCAAAACCAAGGGCGGCAACAATCGTATAAATCATGGCATCAATCGGTTCCTGGAATGCCGGATCGTTATGTACGCTCACATATGCCGCGCCGAATTTAACCAGTTCTTCGATTAAAGAAAATATAAAGATTGTAATTACGAGCCGCAGGGTTGCTCCGTATGCGCCCTGGACCACGTCAAAACTAAACCCAACTTTTTGTAGGGCCAATTGCGCGGCAAGGGCAATGAATGCACATGCACCTCCGGCGATGAATGTTTTTGCGATTAAAAGTTTCGGCTCCGGGTGGGAGTCTTCTTTCAGGTAAAAATAAAGCCAGGCAAAGCCGGGAATAAGCGCCGAAAGTGCGGCGAGGAATGCCATGTGTTAAATTGTAGCACAAAAAGCGGGCGGATTTTTCCGCGATCAACACAGATTAATCCCAACTTGCGACCATTAGCATTTCGCCCGGGCGGAATTTGCCGTAAATCGCTTCTGTTACAAAGGGCATGAATGGATGAAGCATTTCCAGCGAACCGATCAGGATGGTTTCAAGCGTAAAGTAAACCGCCGCACGGTCTTTCTCGTTTATTTTTTTGTTGTTAGCATCATCTTTCCCTATTTCAAGCCGCGGTTTGGCGGATTCGATTATCTTGTCTGCGAAGGTGTGCCATACGTAATGGTATGCGGTTTCGGCGGCGAGGTGAAAATTGAATCGCTCAATATGCCCGGCAACTTTCTTTTTCACCCGAGCAAGCTCAGCGATAGCTTTTTTATCCGAAGCGGTAAGTGTTAATTTCTTTTTGCCATTAAGCCCATCGGGGCGGGAGAGTAGCACGAACCGTGCAATGTTCCATACTTTCGTAACGAAATTTCTGTAGCCGCGTATTTTTTCTTCAGAGATTAAGGCATCGTTCCCGGCGGTATTTCCGGCGACCAGAGCCATGCGCACCGCATCTGTGCCGTATATTTCGGCAATGCCCAGCGGGTCAATCACGTTGCCTTTGGATTTGGACATCTTCTGCCGGTCTTTATCGCGCACTAATCCATGCAGATATACGTGTTTGAAGGGGACTTTACCGGTGCAGTACAGCCCGAACATGATCATGCGCGCTACCCAGAAGAAGAGAATATCGTACGCCGTTTCAAGGACATCGGTGGGGTAATATGTTTTAAAGTCCTTGCCCTTCGGATATCCTAGCGCTATGTACGGCCACTGTCCGGATGAGAACCAGGTGTCAAACACGTCGGGGTCTTGGATCAGATTTTTTCCGCCGCAGCGATCGCATGTTTTCGGCGGAGTTCCAACGAAAGATCTCCCGCAACCTTCAGTTGTTCCATGTCCGGTCGGAGATCCACAATACCATGCCGGGATGCGGATGCCCCAGGTGATCTGGCGGGAAATATTCCAGTCGCGGATATTTTTAAGCCAATGGAAGTAAACTTTCTTAGAGCTGTCGGGATGGAAGATTATTTTCTTTTGCTCCACTGCGCGGATGGCTTTTTCGGCAAGCGGTTTGGTTTTTACGAACCATTGCGGTTTGGGCAACGGTTCCAGGATTGAATTGCATTTATAGCAGGTGGCAACCTGGTGCACGTAATGTTCGTCAATCTTTTCGATAATTCCAAGCTCGCGCATTTTTTCCGCGACTTTAATGCGGGCTTCTGCGACTTTCAACCCGGCGTATTCGCCAACCGGACCGGTTAATTTTCCGTGTTCATCAATTACAATTTTCGGTCCGGAAATTTCGTTCTTATGGCGATGCCAGATTTCGAAATCGAGCGGGTCGTGGGCTGGAGTGACTTTTACTACACCGGTGCCGAACTTGGGGTCAACTGCACTGTCGGCGATTACTTTGAATTTAACCGGGCCTAATACTCCCTGCACTTCTATCTCTTTACCGATATATTTTTTATATCGTTTGTCCGTTGGATGTACCGCAAGCGCGGTATCACCGAACTTAGTCTCCGGGCGTACAGTAGCGAGCGTAAGTGGGCCGTATCTGATGTAATAGAGGGGATCTTCACGTTCAACGTATTTCACTTCAAGATCGGAGAGGGCGGTTTGGTGTTTCGGGCACCAGTTCACCACCCGCAGGTCGCGATATACCAAGCCGTCGTCATATAATTTTTTGAAGGTCGCGTATACCTGTTCTATCACGTCCGGATCAAGGGTGAATTTTTCGCGCGACCAATCGCACGACGCGCCCAACTTGCGCAACTGTCCTTCCATTATCTCTTTGTTCGCCTGCGTAAAGCTCCAGATTTCTTTCCACAGCTCATCGCGATCCATGGCGAAACGGTTGCGTCCTTCTTTGTCCAGCTTTTTGTCAAAAACAACCTGCGTTTCAAATCCTGCATGGTCGGCACCCGGGACCCACAGCGTTTTTTTACCGCGCATGCGCGCTAAGCGGATCATAATGTCTTCGAGCGTAACGAAAACGGCATGCCCCAAATGCAAGGAGCCGTTCGCGTTCGGCGGCGGCATTATTATTGAAAACGGCTTAGCCGTTTTTTTAACAATTCCTTTTTTTACGCAAATATCAGGATTAAAACACCCCGAATTTTCCCATTGTTCGTATATCTTCCCTTCGTTAGCCAGGTGGTCGTATCGAGAGGGGAATGCATTGTCCTCCAAGCTCATATGGCTCACATAATAGCGCGAAAACGTATAAATTGCTAGATTTTCAGGTCTCCGCGGGCGCGCAAAGGATATTTTTTGCCGCGCAGCAGGTTTAGATATGCGGCCAGGCCTATTATCGCGGCATTATCGGTATTGTATGCAAAATCGGCAACGTAGAATTGCATGCCGTGTTCTTTGGCTCTGCGCGCCAGCTCGCCGCGCAAGAATTTGTTTGCGGATACGCCGCCGGAAAGCAATATTGATTTTGCGTTGAGCTCTTCGGCCGCGCGGAATGTTTTTGCGGACAGTACGTCCACTGCGGCGACTTGGAATGCGCCGGCGATTTCTTTTACTTGCAACTTAGATTGTTTGCCGTGAGCATCATTAGCGGGATTCGGCAGATTATCGCGCAAATAATATAAGACGGCGGTTTTTAATCCAGAAAAACTAAAATCGTAATTTTTTTCGTGGATCATCGGGCGCGGGAAATTTATTTTATCTTCCCAGTTTTTGTGCAATGTTTTCGCTACTTTTTCTATCTCCGGACCGCCTGGATAGGGGAGTCCCAACAGGCGAGCGACTTTATCGTATGCTTCGCCGGCGGCATCGTCGCGGGTTTCGCCCAGTTTTTTGCGGGTTTTGAAGTCGGAAAGCGTGAGTAAAACGGTATGCCCGCCGCTAACTATCAATCCGATTGCCGGGAATATTTTTTTAAGCAGGGAGCCAGATGATTTTTGCGTCCCCGTAAATATTTTTTCTAATAAAAAGCTATATAAGTGTCCCTCAAGATGGTTTGCGCCCAAAACCGGCTTTTCATGTTTTTTTGATAATTCTTTGGCGAAATTTATTCCTGTCCACAACGCCGGTTCTAGGCCGGGGCCTACCGTAACCGCGATATAATCAATCTTTAGCCAATCTTTATCTTTCAAGTTCAATTTTTCCAAAAGAACCGGTAAATTTTTTATGTGCTCGCGTTTGGCTAAATTTGGAACCACGCCGCCGAACGGCCGGTGCGTTTCAATCTGCGAAGCGATCACGTGCTTTAGAACCTTAAACCGCGGGTTTTCCAATCCGCCGCTCGCGTCCATTAACGCCAGTGCGGTTTCGTCACAAGATGTCTCTATGGCAAGTATTCGTACCGGCTTCATGCCGATTGTTATATCCCACTTGGCGCGCCCGGTCAATATTGCTAAATTTTTCGGAAAGTTATTTCTCCGGTTTCAGAAATATCTGCAAGTACTTTTTCTACCTGCATATCAGGATATTTTTCTTTGATAAGATTTTCAGCGGAGGCCATCTCTTCTTCGTGCTTCGCATCCTCGGCTTCCTTAGAAGCGAACACGCTCCGTCCGCCGTATGCGCCGCAATCGGTGTGGTTCATTAATATTGTTTTTGAAGTGTGGTGAAGCCGTTTTGAAATATCTATTTGCCGTAGGATGAACGCGCGGTCGGATTCGGAAGCAGGGGAGGCGAGATCTTTGGCCGCTCCGGCGGCGGAAACAATATCGCAATCGCCGAGCAGGTTGTTTTCCTCCATATATTTTTTAATAGCGGTACCCAACCGGAAGTCAATGCAATGCAGTATTAATGTTGAGCAGTGGTGTGACATAATGCAGGATATTGTATCAGAAAAAGTTAAAGAGCTCCAGGATCTGTTCTGGAGCTCTCCGCGTCCGAGGGGCGCACGTTCTACGATGCGACTTCTTCTTCCTCCGCCCAGGGTTGGAGGTTCGTGTGGCTTGCGAGTTGCCGTGCCGACATGAAATAGGTGTAGCGACCGGCCTTGCGGTGCAGCAACTCTTTCTGCCGGTGGATGTGCATGAAGCAAGCGACCTCCGCTTTCGGTATTGCCCGTTCCACGCACTCCTTGGCTTTCACGAGCTCTCGTGCAACCATGAGCAAGTTCATGCCGTGTTGATAGGCCTTGCCGCACGGAGCATGGGCGAAAAGCGCGACCGCACTGATGTTTTTCAACTCGGCGGTTTCCGCGATCTCGTCCAGGTAGTCCTCGGCCACGGTGCG
>JAZDEB010000076.1:0-3680 GCA_043809165.1 Candidatus Liptonbacteria bacterium | reverse complement strand
ATTATTCCCAATTTTATCAATATGGTGTACCGCTGCTTTATAAATCGTTCGGCAAATCTTTAACTCTCCCTTAGTTTTTCCTGGAACGATTTTTTTCTTTGTGTTTTTTTGTACGAATTCTTCCAATTTAACGGCTTCGTTCAGTGCCGGACAATAGCTTTTATATATACAAATCCTTTGCATATTCGTTCCACGATTAACGGCACATTGTCTTCTCCTTTAGCTGCATGATTTTGTTCGTTTAAATCTTTCGCCCCAAACATTAAATACATGGGCAGCCACCGTTCGTTGTAGTATGGAGATTTAAGCCGGCCTTCTTTTAATTCGCTTTCAACAAATTTAGATAATTCAGGCATTTCAACCTTGATTGCTCGCAAAAACCTTAAGATATTGCCATTGATCACCGGATCAATATCATTTTTGAAATTAGCATTTTCTTTTAGTACAAGCCAGGTGTAATATGGCCCTCCCGGTGACTTTTCTGCGCAAACCAGTGCGCGCGTGAAACACGCCAATGCCTCCGGTGGCACCAATTCTTGCTTATATTCCACTAGTGTGCGTAAAACCAAAGCTGTATCGTCCAGGTCGTTTGGATACGGCATTTGCTTTGACTCAGCGCTTCCGCGGGTCCAATAATTAAAAGTCCAGTCCCCGCTCCGTTCCAATAGCAGGAACCGTGCAATTTTCTCGCGCATTCGTTTTATTTTCTCCTGGATTTCACCGTCGCAATATTTTTTTGATAGTGAAGCGGTCCTGTAAATACAATTAAGCGATGCGAGCACGATCGCCGAATAAAATATCGTAGTATGCTTTTCGCGCCCTCGCAGTTTTCCGTTTTTATCGTACTTATTAGTTACGCTGCGAAACGATCCGTTATTTTCTTGTAATTTTTCTAGGTGCGCTAAAGCCGACTTTACATGACTAGTTTGGTCCACGTTTTATTGGAAGCTCAACTACAAGGCAACTGCCCTTCTCCGCTTCCGAAGAAACGGAAATCGTCCCTTTAAAATCTTTTTCGACTAGATCCTTCACCATAGACAACCCAATACCGATTCCGCGATGCGTTTTTGTCGTGAAGAACGGTTCGAATATCTTACCGGACAATTCGCGTGGGATGCCGCAACCGTTATCTTTCACTTTTAGCACCGCACTATTCCCGTCCTTTACGAGAGAAGTGTGCACAACATGATTCGCGTGAGAATTATTTTCAGCATCGCAAGCGTCTATTGCGTTCGAAATTAAGTTAAGCACTATCTGGCTGAACTTGATCGGGTTGCCCCAACTTTCAATTTCTTCCACTATATCCGCCCTGAGTATGGTATGCGCATGGCATGCCTTATATTGCAGTATTTCTACCACTTCCCTGGTTGAATGAGCAAGCGAAAACATTTCCAAAGATTCCTCGCGGGACAACTGTTTGCGGATAGCTACTATGAAATCTTCCATTTGCTTGGCCGCACCGACAACGTTATTAAGATCTGTCTGCATCCTGTCCATCCCCGGCACGTTTGCTGTTTGGATTTTTTGCACATGCAGAGACATTGCCGCCAAGGGACTCATTAAGTCGTGGAAATATCCGGAAGCCAGCTTCCCGAATTTGGCAAAGCGATACAATTGGTTTACTTGTTCCGATTCGGCTGCGCGCAGCTCGCGAGTACGCTCTTCCACTTTTATTTCCAGGACGTCACGCTGGTCCTTCAATTTGGCTTCGGAAGATCTGGCTCTAAAAAGCGACTTCTCTATTTCGCGATTAGCCAGCCATGAAACCGCCATAATAAGGAAAAAGAGAGCTGCATATTCCACCCCGTCACCGGCATCGAACGGAATGCTTTTCCAGTACAAGCGCTCGCTTATGATACCGAGGTATTTCAAGTAACCGATAACCCCAAGGGCGGCGACGGACAGCATGGCCATAATAAAGCCGGCCCTGGTTCCCAGAAGAATGCTGGCTATCACGATAATTAACGCATAGCTAAGAAGCGATCCCGGCAAATCCGGACCCCACTGATACTGGCCGTACAAGCTGCCTAAAAACAATATTACTACAAGTAATACGGAAGAAATAGCTATGTGTCCGCGTCGCGACAAAACATATAGTCCAATAAACACGCCGAGTAGCGCAGTAAATGCGCCAAGCGGTATGCCGCGGTAAGCGGCGCCGCGCAACAATGAATCGTGCAGTACCACTAAATCCAATACCGAGAGAAGAAGAACGGACCCTAGGAGAATAATATTCAGTATAAACTCTCTACGGGCCCGGTCTTCATCGTGGAGCTTAGGTTTAATAAACGCAGCGTAAGCAACACTAACACCGCGCCCAAGCCAATCCCGGGTTTTACCAAACCAGGTACGAATAATACCGCTACTCATAACAATGCGGACATTATACACCCTCCGGCTCATCTGCCCATGGTCCGAATACTTCTCCCGAAGCGAAATCTAGTTTCTCCATTCCAATTGGACGGGCTTCCGGTGAATTAAGAATATTGCTCATTATTTCCTGCATGTAGTAATTATAAATGATTAATGTTTCAGAACGTCCCTCGACCTGGGACATTAATTATTTCTTCTCACCACAAATTCAATCGCCGATCGGATAACCGCATTAGCTTCGGGTTTCTTTGCAGAATCAGGGACAATATTTGCAAACCGGTCGAATTCTTGGTGCGCGCCTTCGGCGTATTTGCCCGCCGCTTCCCGCGCATGTTCTATGCTCCCATACTGTTCCATAAGACCGATTACATATTCTACGTCGGCACATGATTTAAGTTCGCGCGGTTTGCGGTAAATGGTGGAAACGTACTCTCTTTCGATAGACGAACACGAGCGCAATAGATGGATCAGCAATAACGTACGCTTTCCTTCCAGGATGTCACCGCCGCGTTCTTTGCCGGTAAGGGCACTGTCTCGCTCCAGATCTAAAATATCATCTTGGATCTGGAATGCCCGTCCCAAAAGAATCGCCCACTTACCTATGCCAGAAAGTATCTCGTCTGACGCGCCGGCGACTATTCCGCCCAAAACGGCCGGGCCTTGTACGGTATACAAACCCGTCTTTCGATCGACCATACAGAAGTAATCGTTCTCCGTTATCGCAAGATTGTGTTCGCGCATCCAGGACAGTTCCATGAACTGACCCTCTGTAGTGGTTATAAGTATATCGTTCAATGTCGCAAGGAAACGGCTTCCTTTTTCCTCTCCTAATATACCCGATGCATCGCAAGCCGCTTTCCACATAAGAATATGGAGCGCGTCACCCGCATTCACTGCAAGTTCATATCCGTATGCTGCATTCAAGGTGGGGTTAAGCTCTTTAGCGGTGCGGCGGCGCGTTTCAGAATGGTCTTCAACGTCGTCGTGTACCAGGAGCCATTCTTCTGACAGCTGCATAGCTACCGCGGCGAGAAGCGCCTGTTCGCGCCGGGCGCCAAAAAGTTCGGCGCTGGCTATAAGCAATCCCGGCCGGAAGTATTTGCCTTGCCGTCGAGGGTATTCGTGGATCATCTCATAATGGCCGTACGGCTCGTGGTACGGCAGATACCCCGCAATTACTTCAGCTACCAGCGGTTTTATTTCTTCAAGCGTTTGCAAGAACAGCGATCTTTCCATGAAGACCACTGTACGCTACCGCCTATCAAGCGGTGATAAATTTTAGATAAAAAATATCCTCTTTCTGCCTT
>JAZDEB010000075.1:0-2615 GCA_043809165.1 Candidatus Liptonbacteria bacterium | reverse complement strand
GAACTGATTGCCATCGCCGCTGAAGCCAGGATCGGGTTTAAAAGAATCCTGAAGAACGGATAAAGCGCGCCCATCGCCACAGGAATCAGCACTATGTTGTAGCCGAAAGCCCAGACGAGATAGGCTTATATGGTACCCATGGTTTTCTTAGAGAGTATAACGGCGGAAGCAACAGATTTAAGGTCGCGATTAATTAAAGTAATGTCCGCGGCTTCTATGGCCACATCCGTACCAGTCCCCATGGCAATGCCCACATCTGCAGCGGCCAGCGCCGGGGCATCGTTTATGCCGTCGCCGACCATCGCTACCACCTTCCCTTCCTGCTGAATTTTTTTAACTTCGGCTTCTTTCCCGTCAGGCAGGACTTCAGCCAATACGCGAGATATACCGATTTTCGAAGCTATTGCTTTAGCTGTCCGCTCGTTATCGCCGGTTATCATCACTGGTTCTATGTGTAATCTTTTAAGGGCTTCTATGCCTTCACGGGCAGAGTCCTTTACCGTATCTGCAACGGCGATAAGGCCGGCAAGCTTCCCGTCTACGGCCACAATCATTGCTGTTTTCCCATCCAATTCTAATTTTTCTATTTCTCCTTTGCGCTCTGCCCATGGAATAGACGACGCATCCATCAAGCGGCGGTTCCCGGAAATTATTTTTTTGCCGTCAACCGTTCCGGATACGCCATGCCCGGGAATCGCTTTGAATGATTCCGCCTTGCTCAATTGCAATTCATCATTTTGCGCTTTGTTGAATATCGCTTCACCCAGGGAATGTTCCGATCCCCTTTCTAGCGATGCAGCAATGGCGAGTACTTCTTTTTCCGACAATCCGCCGAAGGCATATATATCGGTAACCTCCGGCTTGCCTTTGGTGAGTGTCCCAGTTTTATCGAAAACAACCGTGTTGATTTTGTGCGCGGTTTCCAAACTCTCCGCGTCTTTAATGAGAATGCCGTGCTCAGCCCCGCGTCCCGTACCTACCATTATTGCCGTCGGCGTGGCCAGCCCCATTGCGCACGGGCAGGCGATTATAAGTACCGCAACGGTATTTAAGAGCGCGAACAGGAGCCGCGGCTCTGCGCCGAAATCGTACCAGACAACGAACGTAGCGATTGCGAGCATTATCACGATCGGCACGAAATAAGAAGATATTATATCTGCAATTCTCTGTATCGGCGCCTTGCTTCCCTGTGCTTCCTGAACTAATTTTATAATCTGCGCCAGGACCGTATCGCTTCCCACCTTAGTTGCCACGAACGTAAACGTTCCGGTCTTGTTGATTGTAGCTCCGACCACTGTATCGCCTTTTGTTTTATCTACCGGCATACTTTCTCCCGTAACCATAGATTCGTCTATGGACGACTCGCCTTCTATTATTACGCCGTCCACCGGAATCTTGTCGCCGGGGCGCACGCGGACCCGGTCTCCTATCACAACCTGGTCTATCGGTATATCTATTTCTTTGCCATCACGGAGGACGCGCGCGGTTTTCGGTGCAAGTCCCATTAATTTTTTAATCGCTTCCGAAGTGCCGGCTTTGGCCTTGGCCTCAAAGTAGCGGCCCAATAATATGAGTGCGATTATCACCGCTGCAGTGTCGAAGTACGGCATCGGCTCCACGCCAATTTTTCTTACTGTTTCAGGCAGGAACGTAACTACGGTTGAATATGCGAATGCCACCGATGTGCCGATGGCAACCAGCGTATCCATGTTTGCCGTCCTGTGTTTAAGCGATGAAACGGTAGCTCGATAAAATTCAAAACCGGCCCAGAATTGCACGGGCAAAGCCAGCAGGAATTGAACCATGAAGTTTTTAAGGAATGCCGGTGCTGCATCCATTACCACCGGAAAACTGCCCCAGGCGATCAATCCCCCCAGGATCAAACTTATTATTACTTTATTTTTAAACTTTTTAAGCTCCTCATTTTTCCTTTTCTGCTCGTCGTCTTCTGATTTTATTTCTTCGCTTAAGAGTGCCTTGTACCCTACCTGCGAAATGGCCGAGGCCAGCTCGTCGTCGCTTACCAAATCCGCGTCGTAAGAAACGGCTGCCTTCTCCGTGGCCAGGTTTACGGTTGCGTTCTCTATGCCATTCAATTTGGACAGGGATTGTTCGATAAGCTTCACGCAGGACGCGCAATGCATCCCTTTTATCGCAAATGTTTTTTTGATTTTTTGCATATTGGTCGAGATGTTCTAGTTTTCTGGTGTTGCGCGGTTCATTCAACTATTATTTTCCCGTGATACATGTTCATCCCGCACGAGATTGAATATGTACCCGGTTTTTTCGGCGTAATCGCAATCGATACCCTTTGGTTAAGCGGCAGCGTCCTCCTGATCTTAAAATCCGGCAGAACGACTTCTTCCAGGCAACTGTTCGGATCTTTTCTCAGGAAATTTAATGTTGTCGTTTTCCCGTTCGGCACGGAAATAACATCGGGCTCGTATCCGCCCTCAACAACTATGTCCACGCTGCCCCATGTTGCTGCTTTTTTTGCTTCTCCACGCTTACCCAGAAAATACCAGTAGGTGAACAATATTCCCAACGCCCCGATTATTGTTATCAGTATTTTGTCCATGTTTTTATTGCCCACCATTTGTATTATACCCCGCTCC
>JAZDEB010000074.1:0-4295 GCA_043809165.1 Candidatus Liptonbacteria bacterium | reverse complement strand
AATGGCAAAGGAAGCGCGAAAGATTTATGTAAACCGAAGCAGTATCGAGATGGTCGACGACAAGAAGTTGCTTATGTCCCTTTTATTTTCGAACTCGACGATAAATGGCAAGAAAGTTGAGATTTCATACCACAAAGCCTTCAAAATGGTCTCTGACCGCGTAATGCAGATGTTGGGAGAAAAAGTAGACGAAAAAAAGAGTTTCGAACCGCCAAAAGAGCCCGTCAATAAAGGAAAAACACCAGCTTTCGCTGATGTTAATCCTATCTGGCTCCGCAGCCAGGACTCGAACCTGGAACCCTCTCGTTAACAGCGAGACGCTCTACCATTGAGCTACTGCGGAATACGAACGCCCATACTATACCAAGTCCGTAGAGTATTTTCAAACTTCTGCAATAGCCGTTAACGCCATACGGCAGATAATGTATAATCCTCCGCAATGCCCTCATCCATTACCCCCGAACAGCGCCGGCTCTTAATAATCCTCACGCTTATAAATTTCTTTAATTATGTGGACCGGCAGGTGATCTTTCCCCTCTTCGGCAGTATTAAGCACGAATTCGGTATAAGCGATTTTTTCCTGGGGCTTCTCGGAACTGCTTTCATGGTTGTGCATTCCCTCGCGAGCGTGCCGCTAGGCATTCTCGCCGATAAATATTCTCGAAAAATTATTATCTCCGCCGGGGTGTTTTTTTGGAGTGTGGTTACGTTCCTTTCTGGATTGGCAACCAGCTTTAAGGCGTTGCTAGGCATCCGCGGCCTGGTGGGAATTGGCGAAGCGGCATACGCACCGGCGGCAACCGCATTAATCTCTGATAATTTCCCGCATGAAGAGCGCGCCATGGCCCAGGGAGTATTCAATGCTGGAATGTTTTTGGGCGGCACAATCGGCGCAATGCTCGGCGGAGTAGTCACCTATTATTCCGGGAACTGGCGGCTGGCATTTTTTATTGTGGCCGTCCCCGGGCTTATTCTCGCCTGGCTGGCCACCCGACTCAAAGAGAAAAAGCGGGGCATAGAGGATGATCGCCTGCTTCCCATAAACATGCTTTTTAAAAATGCCTCCTATATATGGGTGCTTATTAGCGGAACACTTATTACATTTACTGCCGGCGCGTATATTTCCTGGGGAATAGAATTCGTATCGCGCTACAAAGGATACAGTTTGCGTGACACCAGCTTGTATCTAGGAACAGATATGTTGGTTGCCGGGTTGTTAGGAGTGTTGATAGGCAGCTTCCTGGCAGACAGATTGCATCGCCGCGTAACCTGGGGTCGCAGTTTTGTAGTCGCATTCTCCCTGATCGCCTCAACGCCTTTTATGTTTTTGGGGCTTTCCGATGCCGCCGGACACGGTTTATTTTTCGTTTATTTCTTTTTTGGAACATTATTATTAAGTTTTTATCACGGGCCGGTAACGGCGGTAATTCATGATATTGTCCCTAAGCAAATGCGCGCAACGGCGTTTGCGGTATATGTGCTTGTTGTGCACCTGGTTGGCGATACCACCGCCCCTGCGGTAGTCGGGTTTATTTCTGACCGGCACGACCTTCGCTTCGGCATGCAGCTTGCAACTTTAGTTGCATTGATGGCCGGATTGGCATTCTTGCCGGTTGTATATTTAATAAGCAAAAATCACGCCTCGCAGGACTTGAGCGAACCCACCAAAAACTCGGATGGAGTTATATAAAGAAGCGATTAGAAAACGCTACAGGTTATTCTCGTTCGGAGACGGGATGATGATTATATAAATCCGCGGCAATGCTGTTTACAGCCAAAACGGCACGGCTCCCTATCGCGACATCAAATCCTTATAAAGCTTTTTTACTCCGGACGAAGATAGCGTATATTTTTTCTTTACGTCCCCTCTCTGCCTCACGGCTTCATACATGCACAACGCCGCAAACACGGAAACATTAAAGCTCTGCACCATTCCGCACATGGGAAAATATGTTATGTTGTCCGCCCCTTCGATTGCTTCGCGTGACAATCCGCCGTGTTCATTGCCTATCACTATCGCAATGCGCGGTGCGCAAAAATCCGTTTTGGAAAGCGGCTTAGCGGAAGGCGCAAGTGCAGTAGCCATAATTTTAAATTTCTTTTTTCTCAGCTCCGCATAGCATTCAGCCGTGGAGCGGAATGCGTGGAAAGTCAGCCACTTATTGGCCGACGAAGACGAGCTCCCACCGATCTTCGCCGGATTGTACGGCTTCTCTTTATTGAAGATAAAATAAATATCCTGCACGCCGAATGCGTCGCAGGAACGGAGTATCGCACAAGCATTGTGCGGGTCATGCACATCCTCCAATACCACAACCAACCCGGCCTGCCGCCCAAAGGCAACCTGCAGTATCTTTTCATTGCGCCTGGCGTTTACTAAGGACATACAGGTGGTCGGAATTTAAGCTTGTCGGCCGATATCCTAATGATATACCAATGCGTCTTGAGTTGTATGGATGTGGTATAATTATCACGTCCCCAAAGGTCGTTATTATGTAATATTTATGCATAAAGTAACTTTTACTCTCCTCGTGATCGGCGGCCTTAACTGGCTTCTGATCGGTCTCTTCAAATGGGACATAGGATCTCTATTCACGGGAGGGCAAGCGGCCCTGATTTCCAGGATTATTTACATCCTGGTAGGCCTTGCCACTATTTACGAGATCTTCGCCCACAAGAAAAGCTGCAAGGATTGTGTGGGAAGTCCGCAAGTTCAGTAATAGCGGTGTTGATTAACCAAAAACTCGCCAAATGGCGGGTTTTTGGTTATAGAACTAATTCTTTGATTTTTATGTAAGACGCGTCATAATCTATGTATGAACACCTCATCTATTGGGCGCAGGGAAATTATCATTATAGTCGCAGTAGTGGTGGCCGTGGCGCTTGCGTTTGCCGCATACCACAACCGTAAAGACGCGGACAACAATGCCGAACAGCAGGGTGCTGCTTCGAGTACCGCCGCTAGCGGCTCAGGTCAAGCTGCTTCAAGCACGCCTTCCAGCACGCAGTCCAACACTACTCCGGCAAAAAGCCCGTCTCTTACTTACACGCAGGCAGTGAACCTGTATGCCGGAAAGCGCATACAGTTTGACGCGAACTGCACAGTGCAACCAATCCAGCTAATAGTCAAGAACAACACCACGATCATGCTGGATAACCGCGGCCCGCAAAGCCGCGCAGTGTACCTGGACAGGGCCAAATACACCCTGCCAGCGTTCGGGTATAAAACCGTACGCCTCTCCTATACGGCAATCCCGAAAACAATAATCGTTGACTGCGGTACCGGACGGAACAACGCAACGATAATCGTCCAGTAGGAAATAAATATCGCCCGCAAGGGGCGATATTTTATGTCCTTACTCAAACCAAGGCGCCCTATCGTGAAGAACGCTTGTGCTTTTTCACTCCGTTTGATTTTGCACCTTTGCTCAAAATCTTCCAGTAGCGCTTCAGGTCTGCCATAAGCGCCGCAAGTTCCGCAGGATCAACCTGCTTCATTGCCTTATAGCGCCTCATGACTTCCGCCACTATGTGGTTATAAGTATCTTCGCTAACGTCCTCGGCTTTCTCCAGACGCTCAAGAATTTCACCTTTGGCCTTAAGCATCCACGCCTTTGCATTCTTGCGATGCTTGTCGCCATCTTTGCCATAGAAATAATACGCTCCCAACGCTGCGGCGGCGATCAACCCTGCTCCAATCCCAATCGCTTTTTTTGACGATGTCTTCATGTTCACTTTTTTTGCCATATTAGTAGTCCACTCTATTCCTCGACCTTTTTCTTTGCTTTCCGGCCAACTTTCCGGAACATGGCAAATACGTCTTTAAATGATACCCCGCTAATTGATGCCCGTATTTTTTCTATGTCGTTGTGTATTGCTGCTGCCTGGCCGCGAACCAGCTTAATTATGAACCAAATGTCACGCGAAATGAGGATCAAGTAAATTACAAGGACCAGGCATGCGCTTGCAAACACAATTACCGCAATTGCAGTGATGAAAAAAAATAAGTCGGCATACACCAGCGTATTCATATTGTTTATTTTTCTTTTTTGCCGAGGATTTGGTGTTCTACGATCCTGGCGTGTCCGCCACAGGTATGCTTCTTGTTGATGTTCGGCAGTTTATTCTCCACGAAAAACTCGTCGCACCGCTTGCAGTAGTAGTGGGTTTCCATTTATATTTGCTTATTTAGGGATATTTTATCACAGCTCGCTTACTCGCGCAAAATGGCATATTATAAGACATATGTCAGGCACTATCGCTTTCATATTGGTTTTTCTGGCGTTCATTTTCGG
>JAZDEB010000073.1:0-8659 GCA_043809165.1 Candidatus Liptonbacteria bacterium | reverse complement strand
GGTATTGACAAGCGCTCTCTTTGACGACCTCAAGGTTACAGATATTGATGTGTCTTATTACAATTTTTTGAAGGACTTTGCGCCTTTGATTGACGAATCACTGCTGCAATCAAAATAACAATGCTATCTGATAAAGCTCTCGCAGAGTTCAAAAAAATCTGGAAAGAGGAGTTTGGCGAAGACATTTCTGATGAGAAAGCTGCCGAAGAAGGCATCAATCTTTTAACGATGTTTGATGCAATTTACCGACCCATTAAAAAAGGGTGGGTTGAAGACCAAGACAAGCCAAAGAATCAATAAAGCAAATCTGACACTGTGTTGAAGGAGAAGGTTTTAGTGCAAATACTCTCGAATGAAAAGGGCATCCCCGCCGCGAATTAAAAAAGTGGTGGAGAAACTACCACCACCCCTTTTCACAAAATTGAGGGGCAAGAAAGACGAGAGTATACCCTTTGTTTATAGTCGGCTATATCGGGGCATATCAGGTTATGCCGCGACTAATACAGATACACGCCATCCTAATAGCAGGTATACAAAAACAGCACAACCAGATGATAAGGGAGTGCTATGCAAATACATACCAAGCTATACAAGGGATAAACACCACAATATACACTCCCTTGTGGTTACTCGATTGAGTGTATAAGAAGGCACAAGAGAGCACACAGGGTGAGATACTGTATAATACAGGTAAGAACGGGATAGAACTGTCTATACCAGCTGATACAATCTTATTGAACGATAGCCAAAAGTTGGTTAATTTGCTGTAATGAAACCGAAGGATACGGGAACATATCTTCCCATTTGATGGTTCGTAAGCTATCCTTCCAAGTGCACCAAAAATATGAACGAAAAACCACATTGGGTTGGTTGGTGATAAGGATTTGAACCATAAACCCAAGAGCTAATAAGTAAATTGGAGTGGGGATTGGTGATTTTTTTAAATATTAAATAAGAAATTCTCTTAACCTGTGAATAACTTCACGGTTTTTTTGCTTTAGCCCTTGTTTTTCAAGGTTTTTTGACCATTACCAAACCATTGCAGCGGGTTTTGACACTGCTCGTCGGTGGAGTATTATGAATGGGAAGTGGTGAGTTGTGGATAATTGTGGGGAAAACTGACCACTTCTGGGGATAACTGCCGATGCCTGGTGCATAGTGCGGGGTGCGGGAAACCGCAGCCGTAACAAGCGGCGATAAGGGCATTATGCACTTGGTGTGTCGGCCAAAAACTAATGCTACTCGGAGAATACAAGCACAATTTAGACATAAAAGGTCGAATGGCGATTCCGGCCAAGTTCCGTGAACCATTAATTGCCGGTGCCATAGTAACGCGCGGAATTGATAATTGTTTGTTTTTGTTCTCGAAGCAGGAGTGGGAAAAGCTTGCAGAAAAGTTGATTTCGCTTCCCTTGGCGCAGGCAAACTCACGGGCATTCGTCCGATTGATGCTTGCCGGTGCAATGGACGTGGAAGTTGATGCGCAGGGAAGAGTATTGATCCCTGACTACCTCCGCAAGTACGCCGGCCTTGGCAAAGAAGTTGTTGTGATTGGCCTTTACAACCGAATAGAAATTTGGGATGCAGCCGAGTGGGAGCGCTACAAGGAAAAAACCGAAGGAGCTTCCGAGGAGATTGCCGAGAAGATGGGGGAGCTGGGAATCTGATGACTACGAACGAGCCAACGCATGAGCCAGTGCTCCTCAAAAAAGTAATTTCTGCGCTCGACCCACGCCCAGGTGAATTCGTTGTAGATGGAACGGTTGATGGAGGAGGGCACGCAGAAGCATTGCTTGCAGCCGTCGGCAAGGAGGGGAAACTTTTGGGAATAGATTTGGATCCGGACATGCTCGCGATATCGCGAGAGAGATTGAAGGGAACGATTCTCGCCCAGGGAAATTACGCTGATCTTCCAGAAATACTTTCCCGGGAAAAATTACCTAAAGTTGATTGCCTCCTATTGGATCTCGGTTTCTCTTCCGCCCAGCTTACACTTCCAAGAGGGTTTAGCTTCATGAGGGACGATCCGCTCATCATGACCTACAGTCCAGATGAGGCGCCGCTCAAAGACCTGCTCCGCAATCTTAGCGAAGAAGAGCTGGCCGATATCATTTATAACTACGGCGGCGAACGGATGTCGAGGAGAGTAGCCCGTGCAATATACGAACATGAAAGGCAGCGGGGGATCGAAACAACCGGAGAGTTGAGAGGGCTCATCGAAAAAACACTTCCGAAGAATTATGAACACGGGCGCATTAGCCGGGCAACGAGAACATTCCAGGCCTTGCGGATATATGCGAACCACGAATTGGAAAATCTAGGGAGGGTGCTGGAAGTATTGCCGCAAGTAATGAACCGCGGCGGGCGGGTGGGAATAGTAACCTTCCATTCGCTGGAAGACAGGATAGTAAAACAGAAATTCCGGGCATTAGAAAAAGAAGGATTAGCGGTGCAAAACATTAAAAAACCCATAACTGCCGATAAAGAAGAGATAAAGAAAAACCCAAGAAGCCGATCAGCAAAATTTAGGATAATCACCTTTAAATAACGAAATAAAATGACAATACTCCAACCAGAACGACCATGGACCCTTACGAGCTACCTTTTAGGAGGCCTTATTGTAGTAATGGCCTGCACTTCGTTCTGGCTTATCACGATGTATGTGCGCGTTGTCGACCTGGAGCACGACATGGCGCAAGCAAAAGTTGATATACAAACCAGGGAAGCGGAAAACGCAACTCTTCGCGACAAGATGTACGCGCTATTCGGTGCGGACAACATGAGGGCGCTCTCGGAAAGCCGACAGTTAATAACAGACCGCAATCCACAATATGTTAAAATAGATCGCGAATGGTCTCTCGCCTCACAATATTAATTGCAGGATTTTCGCTTGCATATAGCTTCCTAGTTTTCCATTTGTACCAGTTGCAGCTAGAAAAGGGAGATTATTACCTCGCTCGCGCGGCAGCGCTAAATGGTGCCGGTTTGCAGTATGAGCGGCGCGGCTCGATTTATTTTACGGACAAACAGGGGAACGGAGTGCCGGCGGTTTCCAACAAGGATTTCCCGACCGTGTACGCAGTCCCCAAAACCATAGTAGACGCAAAGGGAGCAGCGGTAAGCATTGCGCCGCTTTTTGGTTTGGATCCTGCTCTCTTGGAAAAAAAGTTTGCAAACAAGGATGACTCTTACGAATTATTGGGCAAAAAGGTGTCGAGCGAGCTGGCCGACCAGGTAGATAAATTAAACATAAAGGGGATTTACGTGAACATACTGCCGCAGCGCTTTTACCCGTTCGGCACGCTGGCCGCACATGTCCTCGGGTATGTGGGGCCAAGTAAGTCAGACCTGGGGTTTGAGGGGCATTATGGCGTGGAAGAGCAATACAACGAGATGCTCAGCGGCAAAGATGGCGAAGAAGGCCAAAGTCTTGCACTTACAATCGATCCGAACATCCAGCTGGAAGCAGAGCGCATACTTGAAAAATTGGTTACCGAGAAAAAAGCCAAGAATGGCAGTTTGGTTGTTGAAGACCCAAAAACCGGGAAGATTCTCACTATGGCCAGCTTCCCCAACTATGACCCTAATAATTACACTTTATCTAACGTCAGCTCGTACCTGAACCCGGTTACGCAGGAAATTTATGAGCCGGGCAGCGTGTTCAAGATTATAACCATGGCCGCAGGAATAGATTCGGGGAAAATCACTCCGAACACAACATACACCGATACCGGTTCGCTTGTGCTGAACGGTAAAAAAATTATGAACTGGGATTTGCAGGCGCATGGCACCATGACCATGACCAATGTGATTGAGAAATCCTTGAACACGGGCGCAGCATTTGCCGAAGCGCGCACCGGGAACGACGTATTCAGTTCTTATGTGAAAAAATTCGGTTTCGGCGAAAAGACCGGGATTGATCTGCAGGGAGAACTTAAAGGAAATATAAAATCACTATTCAAAGCAGATTCTCCGCAAATTGCTTTTACTACGGCATCATTCGGGCAGGGGGTGGCTGTTTCTACGATAGAATTGGCCGGTGCTTTTTCTGCAATTGCAAATGGCGGCACCTTGTATCGGCCGTATCTTGATTCTGCGCTTAGTCCGCAAGCAGTAAGGAGCGTAATCAGCAATTCTACTGCAAGGCAAGTTACCGGCATGATGGTTTCCGCGCTCGAGAAAGCGGAAGTTGCAAAAATCAATGGATATTCTATTGCAGGTAAAACTGGAACTGCGCAGGTTGCGGATCTCACGTACGGAGGGTATTATCCAGACCGCGTAATAGATACCTATGCCGGCTTCGGCCCAACCAGCGATCCGCGGTTTGTTATTATTATTAAGCTTACCGAACCGGAGGGCGCGCCGCTTGCCGGAACAACGGTAGTTCCGGTATTCCGCGATCTTGCGCAGTTCATAATCAATTATTACAACATCCCGCCGGATAAGCTTTCCCAATAACATGAAAGACTTATTGCTTCGCGCACTAGCATTTGTCCTAAAGCGGTTGGCAGCACTAACAATATGGCGTTTCCGCCCCGGTATTGTTGGAGTAACCGGAAGCGTGGGGAAAACATCTGCAAAATTGGCCATGCAAGCGGTGGTTGGGAGCGACCGCTTCATGCGTATCGCCGAAGGCAATTTAAATAACGAGCTTGGCCTGCCTTTGGCTATTTTGGGCGAGTGGCGGGAAGATGAACTGGTGCTGGTTAGCCGTGAAACTCCGGCGGGCCAAAAAATATTCAAAAAATTATTGTTCTGGTGCAAAGTAATTTTAGTGTCGATTAAGAACCTGGTTCTCATGCCCAGGTCTGAATATCCGGAAATATTGGTTTTGGAATATGGAGCAGACCGCCCCAATGACCTTAAAGAATTAATAAAAATAGCCCGTCCCAACATCAGCGCTATTACGGCCGTTGGAGACGTGCCGGTGCATGTAGAATTTTATGCTGGTCCGGACGATGTAGCCCGCGAAAAAAGCCGGTTGATTGAGTGTTTACCCTCCGCAGGATTTGCCATTTTAAATTACGATGAGGACCGGGTGATGGCATTGGCTGACCGTACGCGCGCCAATATTATAACTTTTGGCTTCAAGGAAGGCGCGCAGGTGCGCATTAGCGGTTTTGAACACAGGTCTGATAGCGGCGAACCGGTTGGCGTGAGCTTCAAATTGGAATATGGCGGAAGTTTTGTGCCGGTACGCCTCGACGGCATTTTCGGCAGGGCGCATGCATATGCCGCTGCCGTTGCTGCATGCGTGGGAATTATTTTCGGAATGAATCTGGTAAAGATTTCGGAGGCACTTGGCCGATATGAGCCGGCGCATGGCCGCACTGAATTATTCAAGGGATTGCGCGACAGTTTTATAATCGACGATTCGTATAATGCCAGCTTGTTATCCATGAAGGCAGGATTACATACGCTCGCAGATCTTCCCGGCAAAAGGAAGATTGCGGTCCTGGGGGATATGTTGGAAATCGGGCCATATGCGATTGAGGCGCACGAAGAAATTGGCAGGTTCGCGATGAAATGCGCCGACGTGCTGGTAGTCATCGGGCCGCGCGCCAAACTTATTGCCGAAACGGCGCGCAAGTCGCGTTTTGCCAAACGGAACATCCATGAATTTGCCACCGTTGATGATGCAATGGGGCCGGTGCCGGACATGTTGAAACAGGGTGATTTGGTCCTGGTAAAAGGATCTCATGCCATGCGCTTATACGAGCTGGCCGATGCCATGCGCGAGCCGGCTACGCCAGCAATACCTGTGGAACGTATTGCAATAGAAAATGCATAAGTTTGATATTTCCGCATAATTCTATACAATGACAACGTTTACAGGTGATTGCGCCGCCATCGTCTAGCCTGGCCCAGGACACTGCGTTCTCAGCGCAGGAACACCGGTTCGAATCCGGTTGGCGGTACTACATATTATAAATCGTTGTTAAATGAAAGATAAAAAATATTACGCATATTTGATCCCGAAAAGGGGGGAGCGTGGAGTATGTGATAACTGGGCGGCGTGCGAAAAGAAAGTTAAGGGCGTTTTTGGTGCCCGGTACCGCGGGTTTAAAACCAGGGCTGAAGCCGAGGGGTGGCTGCGCGCCGGAGCCGAGTATGCAATAAAACCAAAAGCAAACCTGAGACGAGGTATATATTTTGATGCCGGAACCGGAAGGGGAAAAGGCGTGGAAATAAGCGTTACCGACGAGCGCGGTAAAAATTTACTTCATGAATCGCTGCCGGCTAAAAAGATAAACAAATTCGGCAAACATCTCGTAGACGGCGAGGCCACCAACAACTACGGTGAACTTTTGGCCTGCAAGCATGCGCTCCAAATCGCTTTGGCGCGCAGCGAGAAGAAGATATTCGGGGATAGCCGCTTAATAATCGATTATTGGTCTAAGGGGTATATAAAGAAAGAAGAAGTGGCTCCAAAAACCATAAGGCTGGCCGGTCAGGTAAAAAAACTCCGTAAGGAATTTGAGGCAGAAGGTGGGTCGATCTCGCATGTTCCCGGGGGCGATAATCCGGCAGATTTAGGTTTTCACCGCTGATATTTATGGTACAATTATCGTATTGACATGAAAAAATTAGTGGTGTTCAACTGGAAAATGAACCCCGCTTCGCGGCGCGAAGCAGAAGAATTGTTCGCTGCAACTGAGCGCGAATCAAAGAAAGTTAAAGGAGTGGACGTGGCGGTGTGTCCGCCTTACGTTTATCTGCCGTGCGCGCCTTCTGCCGGTTCGCATTTTACCCTGGGCGCCCAGGATATTTTTTGGGAACCGCACGGGGCGTTTACCGGCGAGATCAGCGCATCGATGCTCGTATCTATGCATGCGGAATATGTAATCGTGGGACATTCCGAGCGCCGTAAATTTTTGGGGGAAACAGATTCCATGATCCAGAAAAAGATGCAAGCGGCAGTCAATGCGAACATTGTTCCTATTTTTTGCGTAGGCGAAACCGGCGAAGTCCGCAAACAGGGGATTGAGGCAGCCAAAGAGTTTGTTGGCGGAGAGCTGGAGGAGGGCCTTCTGGGTTATGAGCGCAGGGTGGCGGAGCTCGTAATAGCTTATGAGCCCATTTGGGCTATAGGCAACGGTAAAGCCGACAAACCAAGAGAAAGTGCGGAAATGGTGGAATTCATTAAGAAGTTCATGAAAAAACACGTAGGTTTTTCTCCGCGCGTCCTATATGGAGGTTCGGTCGACGGGAAAAATGCAGCAGGGTTTCTGTCGGAAGAGGCGATTGACGGTGCACTGGTTGGCGGTGCCAGCCTGCATCCGGCTGACATTAAAAAAATCATCAATTTTAAATAAATGAATAAACACGACCTTAAACTGGTTGCAATAATAGGTGCCCTGGTTGGGGTTTTGTCCCAGCCCGTTTTAGCTAATTTCATCATAAAACTGCAAATTCTGTTGCCATCATTAACACCATTTTCCATTCGCATAGGATTTTTTGTGTTTTTCCTGGTGCTCGCTCCCGTCGCACTGCTTGTGGCCTATATAATATCGAAAGTAGTCCCGGTTATTTACCAATTTGCCAAGTTCGCAGCAGTGGGGACGTTGAACAGTTTCGTTGACTTGGGAATTTTCAACCTGGAAACATTGATGCTGGGCCATATTCCGGGTACGGCAATGTTTGCGGCGTTTAAGGCAATATCGTTTTTGTGCAGTACCACCAATAGTTTCTTTTGGAACAAATATTGGACTTTCGGGTCGCACGATAAAACCAATACGGGGGAAGTAACCAAGTTTTATGGGATAGCGATAGCCGGAGGGTTCCTGAACGTTGCCGTAGCCACAGCAGTAAAGGCCGTGTCGCCGGCGTCATTCCCGGCTGACATATGGACGAATTTAATAGCCCCGCTTGCCGGCATATTCGCCGTGCTTTTATGGAATTTCACCGGGTATAAATTCTTCGTTTTCAAGCGTGCATCGGGCACGGCCAGCCCGGCCGGGGAAAAAGCATTATAAATTTCTTTATTTTCCCTTGACTTTTTCTTTAAAGTCCATTATACTTTAGGGGAATGAAGTGCGAGTACCTCGGCGACGATATCGATCGAGGTATCACTCCAAACCTGTTTGCGCAATTCCCGCTTCGGCGGGTTTCGTGTTATTATACCTACGGAACAGTCGCTGAGCACTCATTCAACACAAACAGAATTGGAGGTCACCACGGCTGTTCCGCACAGTTTTTAGCATCCGTGCACAAAAGCGAACGGCATGTGGGTGTTTTTTGGGATGCAAATTGTGCGGAGCAGCTCTATTCCGAAAGCCATGGCGCCTCTTAAGGAAAATATTTCTCTGTCGCGATATGCCAGCTATAAAATGGGCGGGTTGGCGCGGTATTTTTCTACGCCTAAATCCGTTGCAGAACTGAAGTCGGCAATAAAACAGGCCGTCCGCCTTAAGCAAAAAATATTCGTTCTTGGCGGTGGAACAAACCTATTAATATCCGAAACTGGCTTTGACGGCGTAGTGATCAAGCTTTCACTCGAATCAATTAAATTATTGGGGGGGAAAAACGGAGAAAAAATCGAAGTTGGTGCCGGCGTGCTGGTTTCCGACCTCACTAAGTTTGCAGCAAGACATGAATTGTCCGGTTTAGAGTGGGCCGGCGGCTTGCCCGGCACCGTGGGCGGTGCAATTCGCGGCAA
>JAZDEB010000072.1:0-6785 GCA_043809165.1 Candidatus Liptonbacteria bacterium | reverse complement strand
CTACACACAAGACCTTGCGCGGCCCGCGCGGCGCGATGATTTTCTGTAAAGAGGAATATAAAGACGCGATTGATCGTGGAGTGTTCCCAGGAATGCAGGGCGGACCGCACGAGCACACCATTGCCGGCATTGCAGTGGCTCTAAAGGAAGCAATGACTCCGGAATTTGCCGAATATGCTGCGCAGATTATTAAAAACTCCCACGCGCTTGCCGACATATTCGTGCGCGAAGGGGTGCGATTGATCTCCGGCGGAACGGATAATCACTTGATGCTCCTAGATTTCCGGCCGTTCGGCCCGGGCCGCGGTGTATTCGTGGAAAAAGCGCTTGAGGCCGCGCATATAAATACGAACAAGAGCCCGATACCCAACGATCCTTCGCCGCCGTTTTATCCTTCCGGCTTGCGCTTGGGCACGCCGTCTTTGACTATTCGCGGCATGAAGGAAAAAGATATGGAGCAAATCGGGATGATGATTACTAAAATCGTGAAGACGTTTGTTGTGACTGCGCTTCCCGAAGAAAAAACCGAAAGAGCCAGGGCAGTTAAGGAATTTTCCGCGACGCTTGAGAATCATCCGGTGATACAGGAAGTGCGCGCGGAAGTCACTAAACTTGCCAGCGTGTTCCCGGTGCCGGGGATAGATATGTAACCGCATGGAAATAATTGACGGTAAGAAAATTGCGGGCAATGTGCTCGACCGCTTGCGCAAACAGCCGCTACCCAAAAAGTTTTTGGCCGGAGTGGTGGTCGGCGACGATCCGGCATCGTTAAGCTTCCAAGCGCTCAAAAAAGAAACGGCAAAACAATTGGGTGTTGATTACCGCATTTATGAACTTGCCGCTGAATTGGGGAATGATGGTTTGCGCCGCGAAGTTGGGCGCCTTGCCAGGCAAAAACCGTGCGGGGGGATCTTGGTCCAATTGCCGCTTCCGCCGCACGTGAGTCGCCACTATGTACTGAATGCTATTCCGCGCGAAAAAGATGTTGATGTGTTAAGCGAGCGGTCGCTCGGCGCATTTTACACGCGCCGCAATCCGATAATCCCGCCGGTTGCCGGAACAGTGGAAGAAATATTGCGTGAAACAAAATTCGATTTGCGCGAAAAAGTTGTGGCAGTAGTCGGCTTGGGGCTTTTAATCGGCCGGCCGATTGCGCACTACTTGATGGGCAAAACTAAGAAATTATATTTGCTGGGCAAGGGCAGTGATTTCTCGGTTTTAGAAAAAGCCGATTTGGTGGTAGTGGGCGCCGGGAGTGCGGGATTAATAAAGCCAAGTATGCTTAAAAATGGCGCTGCGGTAATTGACTTCGGATATTCCACTAATGAAGAAGGGAAGCTCGCCGGAGATTTTGATTCAACATCGGATGAAGCCAAAAAAGAATTATCAAAACTTTTATTTTATACGCCAACGCCGGGCGGCACCGGACCGATCCTGGTGGCCAAGCTGATGGAGAATTTTTATACGCTGAATAAAGTTCACCTAAAGCCGTAAGCGAATCTTGTGGACTTAGGTGAGCGGGGCGGATATCCACCCCGGGATCTTGTTAGCGGCTACGCGGAAAGAGCGAGGCCATATTGTCGCGCGCAGCGCAGACAAAGTGGGCTCCCCGGTAGCACACGTCCAGACGGAAAGTGCCGTCTACCTGCTTGAAGTGATGTACTTTCCGAACGCCGTGTGCCGCAAGGAGAGCCTTCATCTCCGAGCGGGAAACGGCGGTCTTGTCGTCGTTGAAGCGGCGCCTGTTTTCCGAATTTCGGCACAACAAAAGATCCGTCAGAGAAATCTTCATAGGAGCACCTCTGACAATACAATAGTGCCAAAGAACAGAGATGTCAATCTGTGCGCGCTGAGGGACTCGAACCCCCGACCCTTCGGATGTAAACCGAATGCTCTAACCAACTGAGCTAAGCGCGCATTATTACCACAAGAGCTTACGGCAAAGCAGGATTTAATTCAAGATTTGACTCTTCTTTCTTGGTGCCCTCGGCAGGAGTTGAACCTACAACCATCTCCTTAGAACGGAGCCGCTCTATCCAATTGAGCTACGAGGGCATTTATACGAGACCGAGCTTCAATGCACGTTGATAATAAATGAAAATTAAGATAAGTTAAAGGGGCCGCATGGCGCTTCGTGCGCCGCGGAACGGGCCGTAGTATACCGGTAGTACGTCTGCTTTGGGAGCAGATAGACCGAGTTCGATTCTCGGCGGCCCGACAAAATTAAATTGTTTTTAAGGTGCCGGGCAAAGTGGCGCTATAAAAGCATCCAGATAAGCGCGATCGCTGCGGCGGACATTAAAACCGCGATCCCGTATCCCAAAACATTGGACAGAGTTTTGTTCACGCGGCGGCCCATTATTTTCTTGTTATTTACAATGCTCAAAATTATGAATAATAGCGGTGGAGCAATGATGCCGTTAATTACTGCGGCGTAATAAAGTAATTTAAAAGGCGGAATCACTGTTAAAAAATTTATAAAGAAACCGAAGATGATTGCCGCACTGATGATCGCATAAAATCCAGGGGCGCGATCCGGCTTCCTGTACAATCCGGTGCGCCAGCCGAACGCTTCAGATAAGGCATACGAAGCGGAGCCGGCCAGTATGGGAACTGCCAGAAGCCCGGTGCCGATTACGCCTAGAGCAAATAAAAGAAAAGTGAAATTACCGGCAAGCGGACGGAGCGCTTCCGCCGCTTCCGATGTGGTTTGTACGTTGGTTAGTCCGTAATGATATAGCGTTCCGGCGGCGGTAGCGATTATGCAAAGCATAATGATATTCGAAAAAGTCATGCCGATTATGGTGTCCAAGCGCATGGCGCGCAGGTCGCGGTTCTCTAAGTGCGGCGTGCCATGGTCCATAGAGTGCAGTTTGTGGCGCATCACCTCTTCCTCGACTTCTTCGCTGGTCTGCCAGAAAAATAAATAAGGGGAGATTGTGGTTCCGAGAATGGCTACGATGGCCATCAAATATTCTTTATTAAATGAAAAGTGCGGGATTATTGCCGCGGTGAACACCTCCCGCCACGAGCCGGTGACTATCGCAACCGTGGCGACGTAAGCGAGGAGAGAGAAGGTGAGGTATTTTAAATATTTCGCATATATGCGGTAGGGGATAAAGATTTCTAGCACGATGCAGAAAGTAGTAATGAACATCAGCCACCATACGAACGGAATATTTAAGAGCAACTGCATCGTGGAGGCCATGGCCCCCAGGTCTGCGCCGATATTAATAGTATTAGCGATAAGCAAAAGAAAAACCGCGACCTCCAATACGCGCCGGCCGTAATGCTCTTTAATTACTTCCGAAAGTCCGCGTCCCTTTACCAGGCCGATGCGCCCGCACATTTCCTGTATAGCGGTCATGAACGGGAGGGACCACAATGCAGTCCAGAGTGTTTGGTAACCAAATTGTGCGCCTGCTTGCGAGTAAGCGGCTATTCCCGACGGGTCGTCGTCGGATGCGCCGGTAATTAAGCCCGGGCCGAGAGATCGGAAGAAGCGCGAAACACTGTGGCGGATCTTCGTCATGTTTCTTTATTATACCTTATCTACGCGGCTGTGGACCGCGCACGCCGCCGGAATAATTTTATTCTGTGCCGCGGGGGTGAATCGAACACCCTACGCCAGCCTCTTCCAAGGCTAACTCGGACTATCTCATCTCCCCGTAGGGGAGCCGGGCGCTTGTGCAAGATTATTGTTGGGACTCACTTGCTAGTCTCTACACCTTCTTCGATACCGTGCCCATCGAAGCTTGGCTCGGGATTGTTCCTTGCGGACTTTCCCCGAATTCACCCAGTTTTTCAATCTATATTACTATAGAAAGCCCCAAAGATTTTAGGGCTGCGCTCTACCAATGAGCTACCGCGGCAAACGCAACAATAGCTTACACGAATTTCTTTCCCTTGACAATAATTCTTATGGCGCAATATACTTTATATTACAAATGCCCTTGGGCTCTCAAGCGGCTTCTTATCGGAGCCGTTTTGCGTTTTAAATAATGATTTTACGGCAATTATTAATTCGTTGTAGCTATTTATATTTGCCACAGATATTTTCCTTGTTAATCGTTTTGTATCAAGAATTCGTAGTTGCGACAACATCGCGAAACGATTTATGCCGTCATTCGCGCAAAGGACACGGTAGTACGGATTTATTTTCTCATTCATACTTAGAGGTATGCCCCACAATAGGTGCGTGTTAAATTTCTTTACTATAATTATTGGCCTGCTAAATCCGCTCCCCTTGCCATCTTCCTCGTCTCCTATATTAATGCCAAGCGTACTCCACCAGATTTCTCGTTCATTGAACAAGTTGTGCGCCCTATTCTGAATTTTATAAGAAATAGCATTCCATCCATTAAAATCCTTTAGCATAGCGCGAACCGTAACATTGCGCAGTTCAATCGCTGATAAAAACAAAATCAAAAACCGCTTCTTGAGCGGTTTTTGTATGGAGAAATATAAAATTCTACTTCTTCATCTTCAAAATAATCCGCTTCTCGTCCGGCTTCAGCGAATCAACTACGAACTGATAGGTCGAACCGATAGCCAAAGTTTTTTTCATCTCGTCCGAACTGCCGAATTCGGAGACGTGCACCATGCCCTGCAATCCGGAGGGCAGGTCTACGATTGCGCCGAACGGATTGAATTTATATACCTTGCCGGTCAGCTCCTCGTTCACTTTGTGTTTTTCTTCGAGGTTGGTCCACGGGTCTGGTTTAAGCGCTTTCAAAGACAAGAATACGCGTCCTTCGCGGATATCTATAATTTTTACTTTGGCGGTCTCATTCAACTTCATGATTTCTTTAGGATTGTCGATCACGCGGTGGTCTATTTCAGAAATGTGCACCAGGCCTTCGATTTGCGGGTTATCCACGAAGCGCATGAAGATGCCGAAATCAGCCAGTCCGGAGACCATGCCGTCCACAATCTGGCCGACCTGGTATTTAGCAAGTAATTCCTTGATGTTCACACCAAGCGTTTCGCGCTCGGAAACAATCAATTTATTGTTGCGCGGGTTTACGTTAATTACCTTTACGGACAATTCCTGGCCGATGAATTTCTTAAGCTCTTCAATGTTCTTTTCGCGTTCGCCTTCGGCCAGCTTGGAATAATGCTCGTTGGAAAGCTGGGAGAGCGGGAGGAATGCTTTGAGGTCAGCGATCGAGCCAAGCAAACCGCCGGCATTCGCGCCCATGATCTTGAATTTAATGATTTCGCCGGATTCAGAGAGGTCCTGCACCTGTTGCCACTGGCGCTGTTTGCCGGCTTCAGCCAAAGAAAGCTCAGTATAACCGGAATCGCCGTCGATTAATGCTATTTTCGCGGCGACCTTGTCTCCCGGGTTCAAGCCCTTAATGACTTCTCGGGCATTGGTAAGCTCAGCACCGAAAACAATACCGGTCCCAAACCTGCCCAAATCGAAATAAGCAGCGCGCGATGTTTTTTTAATAAGCTCTACCTCGCGTACGTCGCCTTCGCGCAGGCGGCTCGAGGATCCTTCGGCCTTCAATATGTTGGCCAGAGCAGTCGGATTTTGTGTAATCATGGTTAGTTTTAGTGAGGAGAGTATAGAATAGAAGCCCTTTTTATGCAAGGAAAACAGAATACATTATAGATTCTTGGATCCAGGGCCTGCATCATAATAGTTGCCTTGAAAAATAGGTAATTTTTTGCTAGAATAATGGGCACATGGTCATCCAGTACTTCGGGGAGGAGTGTTTTCGCTTGCAAAGCGGGGAGCTTTCTATTCTAGTGAACCCGTCTTCAAACCGCTTGAAAGGTGACGTTGTATTGAAGACCATAGCCGCAACAGATGCCGTTCCGGAACAGGATGAATTTATCTTCCCCGGCGAATACGAAACGCGCGGCATAGAGATGCACGGGTTCCAAGTGGAGCAGGAATCTACGGCAACTTTCGTTAAAACAGTATTCGAAGTGATCTGGGAAGGCATGAAATTTGTTTTCCTGGGGCATATTTCCAAGTCAATAGAAGGCGAATGGCTGGACAACCTGGCTGAACCGGATATTCTATTCGTGCCGACCGGCGACAGCCACTTTATAGATCCGCACGAAGCCGCGAAGCTCATAAAACAGATTGAACCTGCGGTGATTATCCCGAGCTATCGCAAGAAACCGGAAGAATTCCTGAAGGCGATGGGCGAAAAAGGCGAAGCGCTCGAAAGGCTGGTAATAAAGAAAAAAGATCTGCTCGATAAAAAGTTGCAGGTAATAGTGCTGGAGACAAAATAATGTCGCGATCGGAGGATTTTATAAACAACGTGCAGAATTTGCCTCACGGCACCAAGATAAAATTGTTGTGGGCGGTTTCTGCTTTCTGTATGATTGTGGCTGTGTTCGCATGGGTGACGTATTTTAACGTATTTGTTATGCCCGACCAGCAAAATGCCGGCGTAGCTGAATCACCCGCAGGCACACCAGAGTTTTCTTTGTGGAGCAGCGTAAAGACCGAGGCGGCGATAGCGGCGCAGAACATAAAAAGTTTGTTTGCGGGTATCGGCGGCAAGCTGCAGGCGGGTAAAGATTATGAAGTTTCGCCGCAGGCAAAATAAAATTGCTAGCATAATAGTAATGAAAACCGGATAAATAATGGATAAATAAAATGTCCAACATCCAAAAAAGGGAAATCACCAAAGAACTTCGCGAATCATATCTTGATTATGCTGTTTCGGTGATCGTTGGCCGCGCCCTTCCGGATGTGCGCGACGGTATGAAGCCGGTAAACCGGCGCATCCTGTGGGGCATGTGGGATGCCGGAAATG
>JAZDEB010000071.1:0-14610 GCA_043809165.1 Candidatus Liptonbacteria bacterium | reverse complement strand
GACCAGATGGCCGTGCACCTTCCGCTTTCCAAAGAAGCACAAGATGAAGCCAGGAACCTTATGGCCGCCGGCCGCAACCTGCTTAAGCCGGCTACTGGCGACCTGGTAACTGCACCGACCAACGACTTCGTGCTTGGTATTTATTACCTCACGCGCGAAAATACTGGAGCCAAGGGTGTGGGCAAGGCCTTTGTATCGCTCGATGAAGCCAACATGGCCTATGAAAATGATATCGTTTCACTGCATGCTCCTGTAAGAATTGGCGACAGGCAAACTACGCTCGGGCGCATGATCTTCAACAATGCCCTGGGCGGCGAGGTGGATTATGTAAATGAAACACTCAACAAGAAGAAACTGGCCAAGGTTATTGAAGCCATACTGGAGAAGGGAGACATCGAAAAAACAGCCTTCATCCTCGATAACCTGAAACTTTTGGGTTACGACATGGCTACCCGTTCCGGCATAACCTGGTCCATCGCGGATCTTGCCGTGCCGAAAGAAAAGAAAGAAATTATGCGTAAGGCCGAGAGCCAGGTTATGGCTATTCGCGAGCAATACCAGGAGGGTTTGCTTACCGATGCCGAACGCCGCGTACGCGTAGTAAGCGTTTGGGAAAAGACCAAGATAGAATTGGCCAAACTGGTTACTATCGCGCTAGACAAAGACAATTCGGTATACCAGATTATCGACGCCGGCGCCCGCGGTTCGTGGAACCAGTCAACCCAAATGATGGGCATGAAAGGATTGGTGCAGAACCCGAAAGGCGAGTTAATCGAGTTGCCGATAAAATCATCCTTCAAAGAGGGGTTGGGCGTGATCGAATACTTCATTTCCACGCACGGCGCGCGCAAAGGTACAACCGATACCGCTTTGAAGACAGCACAAGCCGGTTACCTTACCCGCCGCCTGGTAGACGTATCGCAGGACATTACTATTAAACAGGAAGATTGCCGCGCCAAGGAAGGTTTGGAAATCTTCCGTGAAGACGGTGAAAAATTCAACCACTCTTTTGCCGCACGGCTGTTCTCACGCATTGCCCTCGATGATATCCGCGTAGACCGGAAGATTGTTGTCAGGTCCGGAGAGGTGATAGATAAGCATATAGCCGAAGCAATCGATGCCTCCGGCGTACCGAGCATCAAAGTACGCTCGCCGATAACCTGTAAGACGCTATACGGCCTCTGCAAGAAATGCTATGGCTTAGATTTGGGCAATAACGAAATGGTGAAGATGGGCGCTGTGGTGGGCGTTGTCGCCGCGCAATCCATCGGCGAGCCGGGCACGCAGCTTACCATGAGGACATTCCACATAGGCGGCGTTGCCGGCGCGGACATCACGCACGGTTTGCCTCGCGTAGAAGAGCTTTTCGAAGTCCGTCCGCCGAAAGGCAAGGCGATAATCGCACCACAGGATGCAGTAGTGGCGAACATTGAAGAACACGGCAATTCCAAGACCATCACTCTTTCCTTTGCCGGCGAAGGCCGTGCCAAGGGCAAACGCAGGAAGATGGTGAAGGAAATGGAGTTCACCGTTCCACGCTCAGTAATGTTGAATGTAAACATCGGCGACAAAGTTGGTGCGGGCGAGCAGCTTTCGGAAGGTAACATTGACCTCCGTGAACTCCTTGAATTCCGCGGCGAGGGAGCGGTTATCCGCCACATCGTAAGCGAAGTGCAGAAAATCTACACCGCTGAAGGCGCTTCGATCAACAACAAACATATTGAAGTCATTGTACGCCAGATGTTCTCGCGCGTGCGCATAAAAGAAGCAGGAGATGCGCCGAATCTGGTGATGGGTGAGACCATAGAAAAATCCAGGTTCCTGGAGGTAAACCGTGAGCTTAAGAAGCAGGGCAAGACCCCGGCCAGGGCCGAACAGTTATTACTTGGCATTACTCGCGTCGCACTTTCCACGGAGTCATTCCTTTCTGCGGCGTCCTTCCAGGACACCGCGCGCGTGCTGGTTAAGGCGGCGATCGAAGGCAAGATTGATTCATTGCGCGGCCTCAAGGAAAACGTGATCATCGGCCGCCTGATCCCGGTGGGAGACCCTTCAGAGCGGGCCAATGAACCGGAACCGTTAGATGAGTCGACTGAGACTGAATTGTCGGAGGAGGTGGAGAAGGCGGTGTCGTAGAGACCAACGCCCCTCCTCTTTTGCTTTGTTCGAGCTGTGTCCTCGGAAAGGGGTTAATGTCCTGATTAGTAAACCCTCTCCTGCGGAGCGCTCTTCACAAAATAAAAGAAGGGAAATATTGACTTTTCAGGTCAAATCGGCTAAATTATTGTAACTATGGAACAGGCGGAAAAACGCTCATATGAGATCGGATTCGTAACCCGCGATGCGGAAGCTATTTCCGCACTTTTGGAATCCCTAAAAAGGTATGGAGCAGAAATAACTTTGGAAGGACCGATCGAGCAAATCCCTTTAGCTTACAAAATAAAAAAACAGACGCAAGCCCAGTTCGGATACGTCCATTTTTTGATGGATCCTGCACAGATTGCAGTGGTAAATGATGAACTGGAAAGGGCAGAAGGTGTTTTGCGATTTTTGATAATTACCCCGCCTTTCATGAAGCAGAAGTCGCGCATGATGCCTCAAGACATGAACCGTCCCGCTGTACCGCATCGCGCTGCCGCAGAAACCCTTGCAGAGAAGAAACCTGCTCCGGTGTCGCCTCTTAGCAACGAAGCCCTCGAAAAGAAAATCGAGGAGATTCTCCAGCAGTCCTAAATCTTTAGCAATCCTTAACAGTTTCTTTATCGGCTCTTCATCTTGCGCATGTTATGCTCGCAAGAAAAGGTCATAATGTTACAATTTATACATGAATTTAAATAAAGTCATGCTCATTGGGCGGGTTACAGCCCAGCCGGAATTGCGCACTACTTCTACCGGCCAGGCGGTTTCTAGTTTTGGTATTGCCACAAACAGGGTTTGGAATGCCAAGGATGGTAGCCGTAAGGAAGATACGGAATTCCATAATGTAGTAGTGTGGGGCAGGCAGGCGGAGATTGCCAGCCAGTTTTTGGCCAAAGGCCAGATGGTTTTTGTAGAGGGGCGGTTGCAGACCAGGAGTTGGCAGGACAAGCAGGGTGCAACGCGCAAAACCACAGAAATAATCTGCGAACGGTTCCAACTGGGACCGAAAGCAGCTAATGCCGGTGGCGCACAAGGTGGTGGTAATGCCAGTGTCCCAGCTGGCAATGCCGGAGGAGCGAACGGAACCAATTCGCAGGGAAACCAGGATGTTCCAGCGATCGAAGAACTTCCGACCATTGACTTGGAAGAAGACATGAAGGCGGAGGAAATCAAGCCGGAGGATATCCCGTTCTAGGGCTTGAAAAACCTATTGCCATCTGCTACACTATTCCCACTTATTAAGACACCTATGATCCAGTGTTATTTCTGCTCGCAAAACTTAAAAGACATTGACTATAAGGAAGTGGGACTTTTGAAGCGTTTTGTTTCAAGTCAGGCAAAGATTATCGACCCGGTACACACCGGCATTTGCGCAACGCACCAGCGCAAATTGGCGGAAGCCATTAAGCGCGCAAGGTTTTTGGGACTTTTGCCGTTTGTAAGGCAGTAGTTCGTAAGATAGTAAACCGGGATTGGCTGCGCACAATAAAAAGACGGAGCCGTGGGATTTCTCCTGCGGCCCTTTGTGTTTGCGGCATACTACTTCCTCACCGTCTTTTTGTGTTTGTGGATAGACGGCCGGAAAATGAACGATTTGATCCAGTTGCACGTCTGGCACTCGCCGATACACGCGCGGAGAACCGTAATCCTCGATCGTCCGCACAGCTTGCAGTTCTGGGCGAGGATTTCCTCGTACCACTCCATGGGCAGGCCGTAGCAGCACCGCTCGCGGAGCAGAAACAGGGGAATGGTTCCCAAGAGGCGTACGCGGCGGAATCCACGCTCGCCACGATCCCACTTGGGTTCGTGGTTGATACAGCTCGTGAGGCCGTGCAAATACAGAGGTGGCTTTTGACGCGGCTTCTCATGCGGGTGCGGCTTATTGCTCGGCTTCAGTTCTTTTACCAGAACGCGGTTTTCCATCGCCGCCTCCCTTGTTCGGCACTGGTGGTTGCCGTTGATTGGTGCGGTTTACTGTTTAAAGATTAGCAAATTAATTGCGGGATGCAAACCCGGTTGATTTTTCTTTGTACATATAAATCTCGTGGTGCCCGGGGTGGGACTCGAACCCACACGGCCTTGCGACCACAGCATTTTGAGTGCTGCGCGAATACCAATTCCGCCACCCGGGCTCTTTGGGGCTTCTTATCGCCCTTCCTGCGCTCACAATTAAAGCGCATTTCATTGCGATAATCAAGAAAACAACCTAAAATGTATGCAATGGCAAGAGTAATTACCGTTTTTAACGCTAAGGGCGGAGTCGCAAAAACCACTTCATCAACTAACCTGTCCGCTTATTTAGCAACGATGGGCCGCAAGGTTCTTTTGGTTGATTTCGATCCGCAAGGTAATGCAAGCTCTGCATTGGGGAGCCATCCCATCTCATTGGAGAGAAGTATTTATCACGGAATTTTGGGAACCGCTACCCATGATGAGCTCATAACTCCATCGGCATTATTCAATTTACATTATATTCCCGCAGCGCCGCATCTTGCGGGCGCCTTAGTGGAGCTGGTGAATATGCCGGAAAGGGAATATTGCTTAAGGAAATTTTTAAACGCCGTGCGGCACCGTTACGATTACATTTTTATTGACTTGCCGCCAAGCTTGAGTTTACTTACCATAAATGGGCTTATGGCGGGCGATGAAGTGCTGATCCCGGTGCAGGCCGAATATTACAGCCTGGAAGGCCTTGGCCAGCTCTTGGAAACGGTCGCGCTTATTCGCAGCAATTTAAAACACGACATAAAAATAACTGGTGCGTTGCTTACCATGTACGACCAGAGAGAACGCTTAAGCAGGGAAGTGGAGAAGGATCTGCGCGCGAACTTCCCGCACTATGTTTTTGAGACGGTCGTTCCGCGGAGCGTTGCGCTTGCCGAAGCGCCGTCGTTCGGCCGTCCGGTTTTGCTTTACAAGCCGGATTCATCGGGGGCAAAGGCTTATAAAAAAATTGCCGAAGAAATTATTCTTTCGGAAAAGCGCGGCCCCGTGCCGCCGGACGGCATGATGAGCAACCTGTTCGGCAACTTTAACATTTCATTAAGAGGTTAAACATTCAATAAATTATTTATAATGCTCGGCCGCGGCTTACAATCTTTAATTCCTCCATCTGATTTTCCAAAAGAGAACGGGAATAATCCCGATGGAAGTCCTGTTTCCTCGCCTAATTCAGGGGAGCAGAATAATCAGGGCTTAACTGTCCCAACTCCGCAGGTATTGGCGCCCGCGCCGGTTGTTCCAGAGGAACATCCAGTTGCTCCAGAAAGTCCTTCGGCAAATCCAGAAAAACCGTCGGTCGTTCCGGAAAAACCCATAGCCGCCGAACCGGCTCCAACGCACGCGCCTGTAACACACAGTGCTGCCCATAAGACGCAGGAGTATATCTTCCAAATAGAAGTAGACAAGATCAAACCAAACCCGGCCCAGCCGCGCCGCGCATTCGATCCGGAAAGCATTCGCGAGCTGGCCAGCTCTATCCGCGAGTTCGGCTTACTGCAGCCGATTGTAGTGACCAAATTCGAGCGCGAGGTGCCCACCGGAACGGAAGTTGAATATGTACTGATTTCCGGAGAGCGGCGCCTCCTGGCATCCAAGCTGCTCGGCCTGGAGCGCATTCCGGCAATAATACGAAACGTTGATTTAGAGCGCGAGCGTCTGGAATTGGCTGTTATTGAGAATATCCAACGCGAAGACCTTAATCCAATTGAGATTGCCAGGTCGTTTGCCCGCCTGCAGGACGAATTCCGCCTTACGCAGCGGGAAATTGCCGCCAGGTTAGGCAAGAGCCGCGAAGTAGTTGCGAATGCAGTCCGCTTATTGGATCTTCCGCCGTCAATCCAGGAGGCGATCGTGAAGGGTGAGATAAATGAAAGCCACGGCCGCCTGCTTTTGGCAATCGATGACCCGGGAGCGCAGGAAAAACTTTTCCGCGACTTGCTTTCCCAGCGCTTTACCACGCGCGAGTTAAAGCACCGCGTAGACATGCTTAAGAACAAACCGCAAATTGCGGAGCAGGAAAAGAAAGCAGGAACAGAAATCACTCCGGAACTCAAGGTGCTTCAGGAAAGACTAAGTTCAGAACTCGGCGCACCTGTGGCAATCCAGAAAAACGGCGAAACAGGAAAAATAGTTATTACTTTCTATTCCCCGGAAGAATTGCAGAATATCGTCCAGAAATTAGAAGACCAGAAATAGCTTTTGTCACGAAAGTATTTTCCTGTTATGAAGAACGCTCCGCAGGAGAGGGCTTTATGAATAGTTGTTCCTTCCCTCCCTCTCCGAGGACAAAGTTCGAATAACAGGAAAATACTTGCGTGATCTAAATTAATCTGAAACTAATCTCTTGTACTTCCTGCAGGCTTTTCAATTTTAGGATAAGGCGCTCGATTTTCTTTTCCTCTGCCACCTCGCAATCGATTCTGATAATAGGAAATTTGCCGGAGGACTGTTTGGTAGTATTCATACTTACTATGTGGAAATGCGAGCGGGCGATAATACTGGAAATGTCTCGCAAAAGCCCAAGGCGGTTTTTGATCACCATCCTGAATTCCACGCGGGACGGGTTATGGCGCATCTTCAGGCGGTTGCTTTTTTCCCTGAGCGCCGCCTTAATGTGCTCGCGCGCAGCAGCGGTCTTTACGAATTGCAGCCAGTCTTCCGAGGGCCTTTTGTTCTTCTGTTGCAATATCTCAACCAGGTCGCCAGAATGCAATTCATGGTTTAAGGATACAAACTGGTCGTTAACTTTTGCGGCAACGCAGCTGTTGCCGATTTCGGTATGTATGTGATACGCGAAATCTATTGGCGTGGAACCTGCCGGCAGGTCTATAACATCTCCCTTCGGCGTAATCGCAAAAATGCGGTCCTTGAAGAAATCCACTTTCATCGCATCCAGGAATTCCTCCGAGTGCTCGCCGATTTCATTGAACTTCTCCTGCCAGCGGCGCAGCTGCTGTACCCACTTCACTTCATTTGCCACGTCGTGCGCGCTGTGCTCATTGTTCATCCCCGGGATCTTATATTGCTCGTATAGCCAGTGCGCAGCGATCCCGTTCTCGTTTTCCTCGTGCATGGCGCGTGTGCGGATCTGCAATTCCACATATTTCTTTTCCGGGCCAATTACAGTTGTGTGCAATGATCGATAGCCGTTGGGTTTCGGCATGGCAATATAATCCTTAATGCGCCCCGGGAGGGGCGGCCACATCTCGTGTATGGCGCCAAGCGTACCGTAGCAATCAGCCATTGTTTCTACGATGATCCTTAGGGCAATCAAATCGTAGATTTTCCCTATATCCATATTATGGCGCACTAATTTCTGGTATAAGCTCGAATATCTTTTAGCGCGGAAATCAATGGCCAAAGGATGTATGCCGTGCGCATGCAAAGCACGCTTTACCATTGGCCTTATGCGCTTCAAATATTCCTCGCGTTCGGTATAAAGTTCTTTAACATGCTCGCGCAGCCACTTGTTTTCTTTGGGGTACAAATGTGGAAATGCCAGGTCCTGCAGTTCTCCGCTTAAATTTTGCATACCCAGGCGGTACGCGATGGGCGCATAAACTTCGCTGGTTTCAAGGGCAATGCGCTTTTGTTTGTCTTTAGGTAGGGCGTCGAGCGTTTGCATATTGTGCAAACGGTCAGCCAATTTAACAAAAATAACGCGCAGGTCTTCGCTCAGTGCGAATATCAGCTTGCGCATATTCTCAACGGCTGCGTTAGCTGGAGAATCCTGGTACCTTAACCTTTTTAATTTAGTGACTCCGTCTACCAAGAACGCAATTTCCGTACCGAATTCCTTGCGGATCTCATCTATTGTTACTGTGGTATCTTCTACTACATCGTGCAATAGCCCAGCAGTAATGCTCGATTCGTCCAAATGCCATTTAGCAAGGTTCTCGGCCGTAGAAAGGGCGTGAATAAAGTGGGGCGAGCCGTCTTTGCGGACTTGCCCCACATGAGATTGCTTCGCGAACTTATATGCTCGCGCCACCATGCTCTCCGGTTTCTCTTTAATAAGCGTTTCGATTAGCACGACTACACTATAAGGCTTAGTGTAGGAAATTCAAGTGTTGATAGGATGTTGCGGCAATACTTCCTATTCGGTTTTTTCTTCCTCGGCCTGTGCCATCTTCGGCGCCGGGTTTGTCCACGTTGCGTGCTTGCATTCCGGATACTTATTGCAGCCCCAGAATATCTTTCCGCGTGCCCTTCCTTTCTTTGATACGCGGCGCTCAACTAATTCTCCCGGATTGTCTTTGCGTTCGGGAGAAACCAGGCAGTCCGGGCATTTAATACCGGTGAGCTTTGGCGGAGCAGCAATCTTCTTAGTGTTCTTGCAATCCGGGAATCCGGAGCAGGCAATGAATTTTCCAAACCTGCCGAATTTAATTACCATCGGCTTGCCACACAGTTCGCAAATAATGTCCGTCTTTTCCGCTTCCGGAGTGGCGCGGGCTACTGTCTCGTATGACGATTCCAAATGTTTTGAAAACGGTCCGTAGAAGCCGCGAATCAAATCCTGCCAAGGTTGCTTGCCCTCAGCCACTTCATCCAACCCATTCTCCATATTGGCCGTGAACTGCATGTCCACTATCTCTGAGAAATTTTCGGTAAGCACGCGGTTTACCAGGGTTCCCATTTCCGTGGGGATGAACCGTCCCTGCTGTTTTTCAACATAGTTGCGTTCCTGGATTACCGAAATAATCGGGGCATATGTAGAGGGCCGGCCAATGCCGTTTTTTTCCAGTGTTTTGATCAAACTAGCTTCGTTGTAGCGCGGTGGCGGTTCGGTAAAATGCTGGGCAGGCAGAATCTCTTTCAGGGTTATGGAGTCGCCTTTTAGAAGATGAGGGAGGTCTTTTTCTTCGAATTTCATTTGCCATACCTTCAAGAATCCGTCGAAATTGAGCGTATTGCCGTTAGCGGCAAGCGTATAAATGATTTTGGACTTTCCGGTCGGCATATTTTCAATCTCTACGCGCAATGCATCAAAAACTGCCTGTGGAAGCTGGGATGCGATAAAGCGTCGCCAGATCAATTCATACACTTTCTTTTCATCAGCTTCCATTCCCAGTTCTTTAGCCGTTTTATCTATTGGTGAAAGTTCTGCGCTGGTTGGGCGTATCGCTTCGTGCGCTTCCTGTGCCAGGCGCGATTTATTTTTGAAGCGCCGCGCCTGGGGAATTTTATAAGCAGCGCCGAAATTTGCGGAAACGTATCCAGCTGCGCTATGCAATGCTTCCTCCGAAAGGTTTACCGAGTCAGTACGCATATAAGTAATTTGCCCGTTTTCATACAGGCGCTGCGCCATGTACATTGTTTTTTGTGCGGAAAAGCCGAGGCGCTTTGAAGCGGCCTGCTGCAATGTGCTGGTGGTGAATGGGGGAAGAGGATTTTTCCTCACCTCTTTTTTCTCAATTGACTTGATCGAATAATCCGAACCGGTAATGTCTGCCACGATTTTATCTGTTGCGTCTTTGGAGGTTATGCCAAGCTTGGGGATCGCATCGCCGCTTATCTTCTGGAGCGCCGCTTCAAAATTACCCTTCTCGCTTTCAAAAAGTGCTGCTATCGTCCAGTATTCTTCCGGCTTGAATTTTTTTATTTCTTCTTCGCGATCTACTATCAGCCGCAAGGCAACGGACTGCACCCTGCCAGCGGAAAGCCCGCGAGTAATTTTCTTCCAGAGGAAGGGGGATAATTTATAACCCACCAGCCGGTCTAATACGCGGCGCGCCTGTTGGGCATTTACCAGGTTTATATCTATTGTGCGCGGGGAGCGAAGCGCTTCCTCGATGGCTGGTTTAGTGATCTCATGAAACACAATGCGTTCAGCCTTGGTTTCGTCGAGCTTAAGCGCCTCGGACAAATGCCAGGCAATAGCTTCTCCTTCGCGGTCTTCGTCGGTCGCCAGTATTACTTCATCTGCTTTAGCAGCTGTTTTCTTAAGCTTAGTGAGGTTCGATTGGGCTTTTCGCGGAGTTACATACTGTGGCGAAAAGTCGTTTTCCACATCGATCCCCAGTTTGCTTTTCGGTAAGTCGCGCACGTGCCCGTATGACGATTCAACAACAAAATCCTTCCCGAGAAATTTGCTTATTGTTTTTGCTTTTGTAGGAGATTCAACGATTACTAGTTTCATGTGCCGTGTTTTATGAGAATGCCGTAAGGTGTTTCGTCCGCTTTTCCGTTAAGAATGAGCAGTGTGACTATTTTTATGGTGCTCTCGACATTCAGATTAGTGAGTTCGGAGATTTTGTCAATTGTAAGAGGTTTTTCCGCGTTTGTGAGGACGTCCAGGACAAAACCATAATCTTCAGTATTTTTTTCTGAAAATGCTAATGGACTAAACAGTTGGTTGAAACCCAGTGCTTCTATGACATGTTCACGCGAGCAGGCCAAAGTTGCTCCGCTGCGGATAAGTTCATGCGACCCGGCATAGTTCGGATTTAACGCTCCGCCGGGAGAAACAAGCACTTCACGTCCCTGCTCGAGGGCGAAGCGGGCAGTAAGCAAGGCACCGGATTTGCGAGGGGCTTCTATTATTAGTACCGCCTTGGCGAGCCCGCTCACGATCCTGTTGCGGGCCGCAAAAAAGCCCTTCTTGGCAGGCGTACCCGTGGGATATTCCGAGATAAGAGTTCCGCCGCTTTCTAGTATACGTTCTCCTAACCTGGCATTCGAAGCGGGGTTTATGGTGTGCAAGCCGTGGGCTAACACGGCAATTGTTTTTCCTTGGCCGTGAAGGGCTCCCTCGTGCGCCGCGGCGTCAATGCCAAAGGCTAGTCCGCTTACAATAATAAGACCCATGGAAGACAATTCTTCACCCATACGGTATGCCAATTCTTTTCCGGCAACTCCCGCTTTGCGTGTTCCCACTATGGCCAGTGCGGTATTCCTGAAATCAGGCATTGTGCCGCGGACATATATGCCCTTCGGCGGACGGGGTATTTCTTTTAATAGTCGGGGATAGCGGCTATCTTCGAAGGCGAGAAATTTAATTGCATCATTAGGCATCCAATAATATTTGCAGTACGCACATCAAGAACCGATAAAGTGAACATTGCGGGTGTGATATACTTAAAATACAGCATTATGAGGAAGGAGATCCTGGTAAGTGCAATTATTGTAGGCGGCAGTTTGGTTTTATTTGCGGCCGCCTTCTTGTTTGTTTCTGGAAGGATGGATGCAAACGTAAGCAGGATTGAATCTGCGCAGGGCGCCATACAAGAACATTCTGCTGCGCTGGAATCTTTTGCTGCATTAAAGCGCGACGTGCCGGTTGCCGAAAAATACCAGACGCAGTTAACTCAACTCTTGCCGCAACCCGAAGAACTCCTGGGGTTCAATCGCAGCATAGACCAGGTAGCGAGAGTATACGGAGTCTCTTTCCGCGCTTCATTCCAGGGAGGTATTGCAGAATCGGGCAATGGGTTGCCGGGTTCATATGGGATTGGCATCGAGGCAGACGGTTCGTACGACAATTTACGCAAATTTGTCTCCGACCTGGAATCAAAAACCAGCAGGTACCTTATGAGGTTCGATTCGATTAAATTCAGCGCCAGGGAATCGGGCTACCATATAGCTTTGCAGGGGAAAGTATTTTCAAAATAATTAAGATGCAGAAATATATAAGGGAACACGGTGAAGCAACTCTTGTAATGTCGGGCGTAGCTTTGGCACTGGTTATTCTCGCTGCATATATCTGGGGTGTTTATATGGTAGCAAGCGATCTGAAGCGCGCTTCCGGAGGTAAGGCGGGGGAGCCGGTTACTGCAGTAGGGTTCCGGCTTAAGGCCGCACAGGATATTCTAGGTCCTCGCGGGTTATTGCAATAAAGGGCATTTTTCAGTACGCTTATGGGTGTTTCGATGGCGGACTGGTGCGCGATTAGCTCAGTGGTAGAGCGTCACATTGACATTGTGAAGGCCGCAGGTCCGATCCCTGCATCGCGCACGGGTGCGTAGTTCAGTGGTAGAACGCTGTCCTGATAAGACAGAGGTCGAAGGTTCGATTCCTTCCGCACCCACTATGATTTCTCCCCCCATAATTTACGAGGATGATGCTGTCATCGCCATAAACAAACCTTCGGGCATGCTTGTGCATCCGTACGGCGCCAAAGGAAAAATGCACGGCGAAGGGGAAACGGTTGTTGACTGGCTTAAAAGTGCCCGCCCGGAAATAAAAAACATAGGTGACATGCCGGATTTGAGGCCTGGCATAGTGCATCGCTTGGATAAAGACACTTCCGGCGTACTTTTAATCGCTAAAACCCAAAAATCTTTCGAATATCTTAAATCGTTATTTGCGGAAAAGAAGATCCAAAAGACGTATATCGCCGCCGTGCGCGGCGAATTCAGTGAAAAAAAAGGAGTAATAGACAAGCCGATCGGCATCAGGAACGGCACCGTGAAGCGTACCGTTCACGGTGGGCGCCTGGTTAAGCCGGCAATAACCGAATACGAAGTGGTCCGAGAGATTGAGGATGTAGACGGTAAAATAATTTCCGTGGTAAAGGCCATGCCGAAAACCGGCCGCACCCACCAGATCAGGGTCCACCTGGCAAGTATGGGCCATCCAATAATAGGCGACGTCCTCTATGGCGGGAAAAACGAGAAAGGGAGACAGATGCTTCTTCACTCGCAGGGCATAGAATTCGTGTCGATTGACGGCAAGAAGTTGCGCATTGAAGCAGAGCCGCCGGAACAGTTATCCACAATGCTTAATTAGCATTTCTGCCATTGTGTTAAAATATAAGCAATAAAAGTCGAAATCTAAAAAACAAATGTCAACGCATAAACAAAAGGGGTTTACCCTTATCGAGCTTTTGGTCGTAATCGCTATCGTTGCAGTGCTCTCAGTGGTGGTTATCCTGACCCTTAATCCCGCAGAGCTCTTGAAGCAGGCCAGGGACTCAAGCCGCATTTCCGACGCCGCAACCTTAAAAAGCGCAATTTCGCTCTATATGGCCGATTACAACTTGCCGAGCATCGGTTCAAGCACTAAGTGCTACATGTCATCGGCAACCACTTCGGTTACCGGTTCCTGCGGAGGTCGTTTCACTGCCTCTTACAACACCACTGCTGGCAGCAACAGCCGCGCGGTAGATGGAAGTGGCTGGCTCCCGGTAGATTTCACCAAGATCAGCTCGGGTGCGCCTATTGGCAACCTTCCGGTTGATCCGGTGAATGATATGGCCCAGTACTACTACGCGTATGCTGCAAGCACTACCAGCTTGACCTTCGAAATAACGGCCAAGATGGAAAGCTCTCGCTACAACTTCGGTGGTAGCGGTGACGTGACGCAGTACGATGGCGGCAGGAGCACCTCGACTTATGAGGTCGGTACCGTTCCTGGATTGGCCCTCTAAATGGGAATTGCAGAAATAACCGGTTTCATAGTGCTTGGGTTTGCAATGGGAGCGCAGCTTTGGCTGCGCTCCTTTTTGCTCACCCACCGCAGGAAAGTTATAGCAATCGGCGCATCCTTAATTGTTGTTGCAATAGCGATCTTGTGCTGGCGCCAATACCAGCTGTGGTCCATTGATCCTGTCGGGAAATTCCTTCTTCCCCCATACAGGTCGATGGGATATTTTTGGTATTACGTTGGATCTCGTTTTGCCTTGCCGTGGATAACATCGGCAGCGTGCGGGTTTTTAGTTTATTGGGCCGCAAAAATATTGAATAAAAAATTCGGCGAGCACTTTTTTGAAGAAGAGGAGCCGTTTTTCTTCGGCCTGGCAGTTTTCGGCTGCGGGTACCCGGCACTCCTTATCTACGTAATAATAATGGCTCTCGGATCGCTCTTTTTATCACTTCTTTATTTTTTACTTAAAAAAGGCAGGGCGCCGCTTTATTATTTATGGTTCCCCATGGGTATATTTGCTATACTAGTAGCATATTACGTGCTCCCTCACGAAGCGTTCGTAAAATTAAAACTATAATGTATATCCCAAAAAAAGGGTTTACGCTCATCGAGCTTTTGGTGGTACTGGGCATTGTTGCTTTCATATCGGCAGTGGTGATCCTTACCCTGAACCCGGCCGAGCTGTTGAAACAGTCGCGCGATTCTGTCCGGTTAGCCGATTTGTCCGCGATTAAAAAAGCCATTTCGATTTACATGACAGCTGCCAGCAACCTTGATTTGGGCGCGGCAAATACATGCTATATGTCTATTGCGAACGGCGTTAGCAGGTGCGGAGTATTTAGCGCATCTATTACTGCGGTTAACGCAACAACATCCCGCGGAGTTGCCGGATACAATGTTTACGGAGGGGGATGGCTGCCCGTGCAGCTAACTGCGATTACGCCAGCTCCGCCCCTTACCACCCTTCCAATAGACCCGATAAATGACAGTACTTATTACTATGCATATGCGGCGAGCTCAACCAGTTTGACCTTTGAGCTGGATGCGAATATGGAAAGCGCGAAATATTCAACCGGATCGCGCGGAGTAGAAGCAAATGACGGT
>JAZDEB010000070.1:0-6958 GCA_043809165.1 Candidatus Liptonbacteria bacterium | reverse complement strand
AGCTGGACGAGTTAGGAATAGAGATCAAGAAGAATAAATAAAAATACAACACGAAACTTGCGTGGCATCGTGTGTTGCTATATCATTTGTACATTCTTAATCACTAACATGTCCAAAACACATCCCAAGGAAGAAATCACGTTCGTGATGATAAAGCCCGATGGTGTACGCAAGGGTTTGATTGGCGAAGTAATCAGGCGCTTCGAACAGCGCGATCTTAAAATCGTTGCCCTGGAAATGTTTCAGCCCACGAGGGAGCAAATAAATGACCACTATCCGAAAGCCGAAGATTGGATCCGCCGCCTCGGCCAGAAGACATTAAAAACATATGAGAAATACGGCTACGACCCGATTGAAGAAACCGGAACTGTCGATGATTTGGAAATCGGCAAAATGGTGCGCAAGTGGCTGGTTGAATATATGACATCGGCTCCGTTGGTGCGCATGGTGGTGCAGGGGATACATGCAGTAGACGTGGTGCGTAAAATCGCTGGGCCAACGCTTCCGTATATGGCGGAAGTCGGTACTATCCGCGGCGACTTTTCAATCGACTCGCCGCTTTTAGCAAATAAAGAGAAGCGCGCGGTTATGAATATTTTGCACGCATCAGAAACTCCGGAAGAAGCGGAGCACGAAATAGAACATTGGTTTGGTAAGAAAGCAAAGAAATATTCGTACAAGCGTTACGGCGTGGACGAATAAAGTAAGCGATTATTTAAACGCGGCAACAACCTTGTCCATATCCCCGTCGAGGATTTTTTCGATGTTGTGCCACTTTTTGCCGATCCTGTGGTCGGTGATGCGGTCATCCGGGAAGTTGTAAGTTCGGATTTTTTCGGAGCGGTCTGCGGAGCCGATTAATTCGCGACGATTTGCGCCGAGCGCGGACGATTCTTTTTCCATCTGCATCTCGAAAAGTTTTGCGCGCAAAACGGCCAGTGCTTTTTCACGGTTGGCATGCTGCGAGCGTTCCGCGCGCGATGAAATTACGATGCCCGTGGGTTTATGTAATATGCGCACCGCCGATTCGATTTTATTAACGTTCTGTCCTCCTGGGCCGCCGGCGCGAGAAAAAGTTACCTCAAGGTCGCTATCGCGGACTCCCACCTCTTTCGGTTCTACTTCCGGCAGTACCGCAACGGATACGGTGGAGGTATGCACGCGTCCGGCTTTTTCGGTTGCCGGTACGCGCTGCACGCGATGCACGCCGGATTCCTGCTTTAAATCATCATACGCATCGTCGCCAGCAATTTCGGCCACAAATGATTTGTATCCGCCTAAAGAATTATCATTAGAATCAAGTATCGAAAATCCCCATCCGCGCTTAGCAGCATAACGTTGGTACATGCGCGCCAAGTCGGCCGCAAAAATAGAGGCCTCGTCGCCGCCGGCCCCCGCCCGGACTTCCAAAATCAGTTTATTGGTCATGATCGTGTAATGCGCATTATGTGCTCGCACGATTCAAATAATATACGATATTTACAAGACATTTTCAATTCTTTTCAATTTGTTCCGATGAGAATATAATGTAACTAGGACATGTCACTAGACCATAAACCTCTCGTTCTTATCGTGGACGATGAGGAAGATTTCCCCGAAATAATTTCTGCGAAACTCTCCGCGGCGGGTATGACCACCGTTCACGTGAAAGACCCCAAAAAAGCGGTAGAAGAAGCAACTAAACAGAAGCCGGACCTGATGCTCGTGGACATTAGTATGCCCGAGCTGTCCGGCTCCGACTTAATGCTCGACTTAAGGCAAAACGACGCTACCAAAGATATTAAAATTGCGTTTTTAACCAACACCAAAGAACCCTGGCCGGGATTTTCCGGCACGCAAAACGATATAGCCAAGGAATTGGGAGCAAGCGATTTCCTGCAGAAAACGGAAGACCTGGACGTACTCCTTAAAAAAATCCAGGCATTATTAACACAAAATTCATAAAAAACGCCCAACATATAGTGGACATAACCGCACTTAAAGAATTCGATTGCCATGAGGAGGTGTTATTTGTAAGCGACCGCGATGCTGGTTTGCACGGTTATATCGCAATTCACTGCTCGCGAGGAAATTCCGTACCCTCGCTTGGAGCTACGCGGTTGTGGTCATATGAAACACCGCTCGAAGCACTCAGGGACGCATTGCGCCTTGCGCGGCTGATGTCGCACAAATCGGCTTTGGCCGGGTTGCCATATGGCGGAGCGAAAGCAGCGCTTTTAGCTCCGCGGCGCGCCGGTTTTTCACGCAGCAAGCTTTTTCGGGCATACGCTAATCGCGTAAACACTTTAAGCGGCCATTTTATTACGGGGACAGATGTAGGAGTTACCGACGGCGATGTTAAATTTATGAAGCGGTTTACTCCATATGTAATTGGCCGCAACGTTGATCCAGCGTTTTTTACCGCACAGGGCGTACTTTCCGGAATCCGCACCGCACTTAAAAAAGTGTATGGCAGCGACGATGTGAGCGAGCGGTCGTTCGCAATACAAGGGGTGGGTAAGACCGGAAGGAATTTGTTGCGTCTTTTGGCAAAAAACGGCGCAAGAAAGATATTTATTGCTGATATTGACAAGCAAAAGGCAAAAAAAGTTCGAGCAGAATTTCCGAGAATAACCATTGTTTCTCCCGGCGAAATTCATAGGCAGAATGTCGACGTTTTCTCCCCCGCGGCACTTTCGGGCGTACTTAACTTGCGCACCGTGCCGCAAATCCGGGCTAAAATTGTTGCCGGCTCGGCCAATAACCAGCTTTCTGGCCCTGGGGTGGGCAATTTGCTGGCCCGCCACGAAATCCTTTATGCGCCTGATTATGTAATCAACGCCGGCGGCCTTATTAGTGTGGCAGATGAGTTTGCCAACCCAAGAGTTTGCAAGGAGCGTATCGTTGACCGTATTGGAATGATATCCAAGAACCTGGGTACTATTTTCGACCGCGCAATCCGCAAGAGGGAATCAACCCAGGCCGTGGCGGATGAAATGGCCGAACAGATCCTGCACAGAGACCGCCAATAATATTCTGCTCGGATGTCATTTAGGTTGTTGCCTGCAAAGTACGATAATCCGGTACAACTTCTAAATGAACTGCGCGCGCGGGATTCTTTATATTGGATAAAACGCGGAGAAACGCGCGCACTCGCGCTTTTCCATGAAATGGCTAATCGCGTGCCGGCGTATAAAAGTTTCTTGAAACAGTATGGGCTTAGTCCGTCGCGCATAAAGAAATCTTCTGATTTCTCGAAAATTCCCGCGCTAAACAAAAATAACTACCTTCGCGTCCATCCGATGACTGCGCTTGCCTGGGACGGTAAATTCAAGGAACGCAGCTGGGAAATTTCGATGACCTCTGGTTCAACGGGGGTACCGTTCTATTTTCCTCGCGAAGAAGCGCAGGACATGCAGTACGCAGGAACCGCAGAGCTGTATCTGCGCACTAATTTTGACATCCACAAGAAATCGACTTTGTATATAAACGCGTTTCCAATGGGCGCATGGATAGGAGGCGTTTTCACTTACGAAGCGATTACGCGCGTTGCCGCGCGCGGTAATTACGCACTGAGCATAATCACTCCCGGGATAGACAAGAAAGAAATCATTAATTCGGTGAAAAGGTTTGGCCACGAATTTGACCAGATAATTATTGGCTGTTACGGTCCTTTCCTGAAAGATGCGATTGATGAAGGCATTGCCCAGGGTGTGGGCTGGAAATCATACCCGCTTAAATTTATATTTTCTGCGGAAGGGTTCAGCGAGACATTCCGCGATTACATAATTGAACACGCGGGGCTAAAGAACCCGTATAAAGATACGTTGAACCATTACGGTACGGTTGACCAGGGAACGCTTGCCCATGAAACTCCCGTTTCCATTATGATCAGGCGGCTTGCCCTTAAAACCCCCGCACTCTATAAGGATATCTTTCCAGTTGAACATAAATTACCCACACTTGCCCAATACGACCCAGAATTGTTTTTCTTTGAGGAAGCGGGCGGCAATTTGCTTTGCACGGCTGCGAGTGGCCTGCCTCTGGTCCGTTATGACTTAAAAGACCACGGTGGCGTAATATATTTTGAAGACATGCGTGCGCGCTTTGCCCGCCATGGCCTGGATCTGCTTAAAGAGGCAAAAAAAGCGGGCATTTTGGATACGGTGTGGAGATTGCCGTTCGTGTATGTTTATGAGCGCAGTGATTTTTCGGTTAGCTTGTATGCTTTCCAGGTTTATCCCGAAACCATAAGGAAAGCCCTGCAGGAACGCCAATTCAGCGATCACCTTACCGGAAAATTCACCATGCTGGTGACAAATGACAAGTCGCAGAACCAACGTTTTGAACTCCATGTTGAATTGAAGATCAACAGAAAGAACTCTAAGATTTTGCATAAGAATATTGAAAAGGCGGTTACAAAGTATTTACTCGCAGAGAATTCCGAATACCGGAAAACGCACAACGAGCACCCTTCGCGGGTAAAGCCGTACATAGTATTATGGCCTTATGGTGAGCCGCTGTATTTTAAATCTGGCGGAAAGCAAAAATGGGTACTAAAAAGCTATATGAACAATATCCAAAAAGCGGCTTACAATCCTATTAAGCGGCCCGCGGCCTGTTCCCTGGAAAAGTGGCGTTCAGGACTCGTACGAAAAGATCCCTCTCTGGAAATAATCGACGCCTATACAGACTTGCTTAATGAATTGTTCTTGCTTCGTAACCCATCCTGCCGGTTCAATAAAAATTACGAGAAAGAGTTTAACGATTTTTTAGTAAAAAACAATAAAAGCGGGGAATGGTTTTATTTCCCGTGGCTGCATAAGATTGTGAGATATTTGCCGGAGCGTCTTCACCAGGAACTGCGCACTGGCCGCAACCGGCATTTGATTACAAAAGAAGAGCAGCAAAAATATTATGAAGCAACCGTAGGTATCGCCGGCATGAGTGTTGGTAGCCACGTTGCGCTCACTATAGCAATGACCGGCGGGGCTAAGCACATTAAACTGGCTGACCCGGATATTATTTCTGGTGACAACCTGAATCGCATACGCAGCGGTTATTCCCAAGTCGGCCTCTCCAAAGCAGCCGTTGTGGCGCGGCAAATTGCCGAGATGAACCCATATGCGCACGTTGATGTTTTTCCCGAAGGGATCACCGAAAGCAATGTTAAGCGTTTTCTGCAGGGGCTTACGGTACTTGTGGAAGAGATGGATAATCCCTTCTGGAAATTAAATATCCGTTACTTAGCGCGCGAGAAACGAATTCCGGTGATAATGGGTACGGATAATGGTGACGGAATAATTGTAGACGTAGAGCGGTATGATTGTTCTTCCAGATATGCAATATTGCACGGCCTGGCTCACGGCCTTACGCCAGCCGCTCTTCTTAAGCTGGATCCCCGCGAGCTGCCCCGGATTGCTGCAAAGATTGCCGGAGCCGAACATGCTCCTTTGCGTATGCTGCAATCTGTTTCGGAAGTTGGAAAATCATTATATTCCTGGCCTCAGTTGGGAACAGCCGCAACCATGTGTGGCGCAATATTGTCTTACTTGGTCCGAAGAATCGTTGTCGGCGCTCCGGGAATTAAGTCGGGCAGATATTTGGTGAATCCGGACGCAATATTCGAGAATAATTATTTTTCAGCGCGAAGCGCATCTTCTCGTGCAAAAAACGCCAAAGTTTTTTTGAACAAACTTGGGCTTAATGTCTGACATGGAATTAAAGAGCGTAATTACGGATATTTTAACAAAAGCAGTGCAAGCGCCATCGGGCGATAATTCCCAGCCGTGGCGCTTTGAGGCGCGCGATAATGTAATAGATATTTTTAATTTGCCGGAGAAGGATAATCCTATACTTAACTTTGAACAGCGCGGGTCATATGTTGCACACGGCGCACTAATAGAAAACATCTCTCTTTTAAGCGCAGCGTGCGGACTTTCTGCCGCAATCGCGTATTTCCCGGATTATTCGCGTGCGACTTTGATTGCGCGCATAAGACTTTCAGCAGGATTAAATTCTAAAAGCGATTCTTTGGCAGGGCAAATTGAAAAGCGGCACACTAACAGAAAAGCCTATCACGATGCTCCACTTACAAATGCCGAAAGAAGCACGCTCCAGAATGCTATTGGTAGTGAGGCAAGCGGCAAAGTATTTCTTTCGTTCGCGGGTGAACCAGCGCGCAAAACAGCAATTGCCGCTGCTGCGAGTAACATTGAACAAGTTATTCTTGAGCATCGCGAACTACACGGTTTGTTGTTTAAAGATGTATGCTGGACGGCTGCCGAGGAGCGTTCAAAACACAGTGGACTGTATTTGGCGTCCATGGAGTTTGCGCTTCCGCAAAAAATCGTATTCAAATTAGCGAGTTATTGGCCGGTTATAAAAGTATTTAATTATTTTGGGCTTTCTCGCTTCATCGCCAGCGAAGACGCTAAATTATACAGTTCCGGCGGGGGATTTGGCGCATTGCTTGTGGCCGATCCAAAACCGGAAGATTTTCTCCTGGCGGGACGCGCATTGGAGCGCGTGTGGTTGACAGCTGCCCGCGAAGGTTTGTCCGTGCAGCCGGTAATAGCACTTATGTTTGCCGCTATGCGTCCGGATGGTGATCTTAAAAAATATTTTTGCGATAGACACATTAAAATTATTCGCAACGGGGAAAAGGCGATCAACGATTCGTTGCGAGCAGGAGATAAGACCGTTGCGATGCTTTTCCGCATCGGCCATGCTGACCCTCCCTCTGCATATTCCACCCGCAAAATCCCGGACATAAGATTTTTATAAATTATGAAAGCAAACTACGGCGATGTAGCTATTCTATTCATAAGCCCGATTATCGGCCTGGCTCCGTCCTTGATGCAGGCATTCGATCCGTTAAGGAAAAAAGGCATAGAAGTTCACGGGGTAGACATATTTGAAGGACAAAACATCGAAAAGAACCTGTGGAAAATCCTTTCACTCACCGTGCTCCCGGGAA
>JAZDEB010000069.1:0-2760 GCA_043809165.1 Candidatus Liptonbacteria bacterium | reverse complement strand
ACTTATTCCCGGATTCGGCGCTGGCTCAAATGAATTTCGTGTCCCGCGCGCAAACCTGGCTGCCGCTTTTCACCCTGTTTGCCGCATCGTTTTTGGGTTTGGCGGACGATATTTTGGTAGTGAACAATAAGGGTAAATACGTGGGCGGCGGCATCCGCTTTACGGTACGCGTAGGATTGGTGCTTCTAATCGCTTTGCTCGGTGCTTGGTGGTTCTATTCCAAACTCGAGTTTTCCACGATTAACATTCCTTTTTATGGCGATATAGCTATAAACGCCTGGTATATCCTGCTTTTTATAACCGTAGTTCTCGCCACTTTTTCTTCGAGCGTGGTGGATGGCTTGGACGGTTTGTCCGCCGGAGTGCTCGCCCCGATTTTTACCGCATACGGAGTAATCGCTTACATGGAAGGGCACTATGAACTTACCGCTTTGATTGCGGTGATTATCGGGTCGCTCCTAACTTATTTATGGTTCAATGTACACCCGGCAAAATTTTATATGGGAGAAACGGGGATAATGGGACTCACCGTAACCCTCGCGGTCATCGCCTTTTTAACCAACAGCGTTTTGCTTCTGCCGATCATCGGTTTTGTGTTGGTTCTCGAATCCGCATCAGTGATCTTGCAGCTCGCTTCTAAAAAATTCCTAAAGAGAAAGATTTTATTGTCCGCGCCGATCCACCACCACCTGCAGGCGCTGGGCTGGCCGGAGTCGCAGGTAACCATGCGTTTTTGGATCATCTCTGCCGTTTCTAGCGCCCTCGGGCTGGTGATTTTCTTCTTGTCCAAATATTTCTAACAGCATGTTTTAACATCTGTCACGGATCTGCCAGAGGCGGTTTATGCCGTTGATTGCGCGGCTTTTGCGTGCTATTATGCAAACCAATGTTGCAGTCCGAATTATTTTCGCGTACCGCGAGGGACGTGCCTGCCGATGAGGTTTCTTTGAATGCTAAGCTTTTGATTCGTGGCGGCTTCATAGACAAGCTGATGGCCGGTGTTTACAGCTACCTGCCGCTGGGTTTGCGCGTCCTAAAAAACGTGGAGCGGATTATCCGCGAAGAAATGGAAGCGGTGGGCGGGCAGGAGATATTAATGCCTTCGCTCCAGCCGAAAGCCAACTGGGTAAAAACCGGAAGATGGGAGTCGCTGGATTCTTTGTTCCGCTTCGAAAGTTTTTATTCCAAGAACGATTACGCTTTAGGGCCCACTCACGAAGAAGTGGTGTCGCCCCTTGCCAAAAAAGTTATTTTTTCGTACCACGATTTGCCGCAGAATGTTTTCCAGATCCAGACCAAATTCCGCGACGAGAAGAGAGCAAAGTCAGGACTGCTCCGCGGCCGCGAGTTCCTAATGAAGGACATGTATTCGTTCCATGTCGACGAAGCCGACCTGGACCGCTATTATGAAATAATGAAGGGAGCGTATAAAAAAGTTTTTGATCGCGTAGGCATCGGCGATTCAACGTATTTATCGTTCGCTTCCGGCGGGACCTTTGCCAAATATTCGCATGAATTCCAAACCATTATTTCTGCGGGCGAAGACACTGTTTATTTATGCGAAAAATGCGGCGTAGCCGTAAATAAAGAAATAATAAACGAACAATCAACTTGTCCGGAGTGCGGGAATGCAGACCTAAAGGAAATGGCGGGCGCGGAAGTCGGCAATATTTTTAAGCTTAAAACCAGATATTCCGTTCCGTTCGAGCTTAAGTATAAAGACCTTGATGGCGCGGAAAAGGATGTTATTATGGGTTGCTATGGCATGGGAGTTTCCCGCCTGATTGGCGTAATAGTGGAGAAATCGCACGATGACCGCGGAATCATCTGGCCCGCGTCGGTGGCGCCGTTTCCGGTGCATCTTTTGGAAATAAACGGGGCGTCGGCCAAGGAGCTTTACGAAGAACTTGAAAAGAAGGGTATCCACGTGCTCTATGACGACCGTGATGCTACTGCCGGAGAAAAGTTTGCCGATGCCGATTTGATCGGCCTTCCGGTGCGCCTGGTAGTAAGCCCCAAAACCGGGGATAAAATAGAGATAAAGTTGAGGAATGAAAGCGAATCACGCCTCATCACGAAAGGCGAGGCGATGGAGCTTCTGTAAAAATTGAGCTTCTATAAAATCCAGATAAAAACAAAATGAAAATATTTGATTCACTGTTCAGGGATGTTGGAATTGATTTGGGCACGGCCAATACGCTTTTGTACATAAAAAACAAGGGCATTACCATAAACGAGCCGTCGGTGGTGGCAATAAACACCAAGACCAATGCGATTGTCGCAGTGGGAGAGGAGGCCAAGAAAATGCTGGGCCGCACGCCGGCGCACCTTTCGGTTATCCGGCCGTTAGTAAACGGCGTCATTTCCGACTTCGACATGACCAAGGAAATGCTTGAGCATTTCTTGAAAAAAGCCAGCGCGGAGCATAAGTCATTAACCAGTTACCGCCGGGCCGTAATCGCCATACCGAATAACCTAACGGAAGTAGAAAGGAAGTCCGTGGAAGACGCGGCAATCGTACTTTCAAGAATTTCAGGCAGAGACAAACAAGATTCGACGTCCATGAATGTCGTGGAAAAGAATTATGAAAACTTGCTGGGCGGCGCGGATATCAGCGGTCTCAAAGTAGGTGTGCCAAAAGAATATTTTGAGAGCGTTGGTTTGGATTCACGAGTTCGAGAGCTCGTCGAAAAGGCGATTCAAAAATACAAAAATCTTGGCGCCCAAATCGTCGACGTTTCTCTTCCGAGCGGAGAGCTG